>SLPZ01000271.1 GCA_007131725.1 Balneolaceae bacterium | reverse complement strand
CGGTCAGAACAGTCAATCAAAAACTACCCATCCACAATAACTGAAACACAAAATCAGACTTTAAACCTACCTGTAAGGATCTTAACTTTTGCAAGTTAAATGTCTGCGGATTTTAGGTAATTGATTAATATTTCTGAAAATGAAACAATTCACTGCCACAACCCTTTTGATATTCTGTTTGCTGCCCAATACACTATCGGCTCAGGAAATTGAAGCTGTAAAGGATTCAAGCAAATATGAAACCGGCACACTTTACAAGGCTCTTGCATTTACTGGTGCTTACTATGCGGCTTCCATTTATGTGATGAATAAAACATGGTACAAGGATGCAGAAAAAGTCCGGTTTCATTTCAGTAACGATAACGCAGGGTATTTACAGGTCGATAAATTTGGCCACATGTTTGGCAGTTATGCGTACAGTTATATCGGTTATCACAGTTTCCTGAAGTATGGAGCAAGTAGAAACACAGCGCTGCTTTACGGCTCTACATTAGGGTTTGTGATGCAATTTCCTATTGAAATAATGGATGGCATTCATGAAGGTTATGGTTTTTCCTGGGGCGATGTTACTGCTAACGCGATGGGTTCTGCACTGGTTTTTGGCCAGGAATTATTATTCAGAGAGCAGATAATCAAATATAAATTCAGTTATTGGGAATCCAGATACTCAAAAAATTCAAACGGTTATTTTGGCGAAACTGCCATAGACCGTTTACTCAATGACTATAATGGCCATACGTATTGGTTCTCGATGCCGATGAACAAATTCGTTTTCAGAGAAAGCCTGCCATCATGGGCCAATATTGCATTCGGATATAGTTCGAACGGCATGTACGGTGAATTCGAAAATATCACAAGCTTCAATGGTGTTGCAATTCCCGAAACAGAAAGATACCGCCAATTTCTTTTTTCGCTTGATATTGACTGGACAAAGATAAATACAGATTCACGGGTTTTACAGATATTTTTGAAGGGTATGACCTTCGTAAAATTGCCTTTCCCAGCCCTTGAGTACAACTCAAAAGGACAATTTAAAGGCCACTGGATTTACTTTTGAATACAGCCTGAAAAAAGTGAACAGATAATTTGAAATAGAATGAGATATGAAGATCGAGGGGTACGTCAATACTGAATATGCTGAAATAGCTGACTCGTTTAGAGAAAATTTTGAGCTGTATGGAGAAATTGGAGCATCGCTATGTGTATATCACAATAATGAAAAGGTGATAGATATTTGGGGTGGCCATAAAGATTTACAAAAAAGAAAAAACTGGGATGAGAATACTGTTGTACCCATTTTTTCGGCCACAAAAGCAATCGCTGCAAGTTGTTTAGCTATTTGCCACAGCAGAAGTTTATTTGATTACAATGATCTTGTGATTAAATACTGGCCGGAATTTGGCGCGGGAAATAAACAAGAAATTACAATTGAGCAATTACTTCAACACAGGGCCGGACTTTCTTCCATCGATAAAAAATTAGACGCAAACCTGATAAAAGATCGACGTTCATTAGAGCAAGTCATAGCAGACCAAAAACCACACTGGCAGCCCGGGGATTTTCAGGGATATCATGTTTGGAATATTGGCTGGTATATCAGCTCATTAATTTCAAGAATTGATCCCCAAAAAAGGTTTCTTAAAGAATTTTTGGAACAGGAAGTTCTTCCTGAAGTTGAAGGTGAAGTCCGAATCGGAGTAGATCATGACTATGATTGGGCGAGAGTTGCAACACTACAACCCTTTTCAAAGATAAAAGGATTGTTGTCTATGCCTTTTGAATTTGTTTTTGAATTTTTCAAGCCTTGGTCACTCACCTATAGATCCATGCTAAATCCACCATTTGCCAGTAACCATTCAAATTTTAATAAACCGGAAATTCTTCAGCTTGAGATTGGTGCTGGCGGCGGAATTGGAAATGCAAGAGGGCTTGCTTCTCTTATCGATTCATTAACAAATAAAAATCATTCTTTGCATTTAAACGACGAAACACTGGAATATATCATGAAATACCCCGGTGAACCTACTAAAGGATGGAAGGATATTGTTTTTAAACATGATGCATTCAGGTTTCATGCAGGGTTTATGAAGCCTTCTGAAAAACATCATTTTTCTGATTCTTCTAAAGCTTTTGGAGGATTTGGAGCAGGAGGTAGTTTTGTTCAATATGTTCCTGAACACAAACTGACCATAGCCTATACAATGAACAAAATGTCTTCTGAAATGATGAATATGAAAAGAGAGGTAAATATCAGGAATTCAGTTTATAGGATGATTGTAAAAAACGTATAAATGCAGTATAAACACCTTAAGTTTTATTTTCTGTTTTTATTTGAAACCAAACAGCATCTATCCTTGTTCATTTTTCGTAATTTATGATCTACTTTGGCTGATCAGAAACCATCACTACAGATCAATTACTGCAAATCCGTATGGATCCACTTGCACATACGCTCTTTGGAGCAACCATGGCCGAAGCCGGCCTGAAACGTAAAACCGCTATGGCAACGGCTGCGTTAGTCATCGGGGCCAACATCCCTGATGTGGATGGCCTGGCGATGCTGGTCAGCTCTGATTACGCCCTTTTGGTGCGCCGGGGCTGGACCCACGGTATTCTGGCGCTGATGATCTGGCCGTTTTTTCTCACAGGTATTTTGATGGGCATTGACCGAATGTTTCAGCGAAGGAGAGAACGGAGTGGGCGTGTGAGAAACGGCCCTCCGATGAATCCACGGTGGCTGCTGGGTGTTTCATTTCTCGGCGTATGGAGTCATCCGCTGCTTGATTGGCTCAATACATATGGAGTGCGCCTGCTGATGCCCTTCGATGAAACCTGGTTCTATGGTGACACCCTTTTTATCATCGATCCGTGGTTTTGGCTGCTAACCGGCGCGGCTGTGGTGATGGCAAGGTCGAAGTCCTGGAAAGGTATCACCGGCTGGATTGTGCTCGGAACGGCCACGTCAGCCCTGGTTGTCTCGGCTGAAATTGTGCCCATTGCCGCGAAAATCGTTTGGGGTGCCGGTATTGGTGCCATCGTATTTGCCCGCTGGTCAGGACGGTTTCGCCAGTCTGCACAGCCGGTTGCTTTTTCGCTGCTGATCGCCGCCATACTTTACGCCGCATTCATGTACACAGGTGCAAGAATCGCGGTGATGCATGCAAACAACCATCTCTCTGAAAAGGGAGTTGAAGCCGCTCAGGTGATGCCAAACCCGGTACCTGCACACCCACTTTTGCGCACCGGAATTGCCGCTTCTGAAACTCACTATTACCGGTTTTCGGTCAATTGGATGAAGCCCGGCAGCTTTGAATTTTCCAGTGAACCGATACCCATCCGGCCGCCGGACCCGGTTGTGGATGCGGCGTTCAGCTCACCCGATCTTCAGGGGCTTCTCAACTGGATTCGTTTTCCTCACTACGAAGTAAATAAACTGGATGAAGGATGGCGGGTGATAATCCGGGATTTGAGATATGTGCATCCCGACCAGGAAATAACGGAAGGAATTGGCATGGCAATCGTTGATCTTGATGAAGATCTGCAGGTAATCAGGGTTGAGCAATAATGTATCTCCATCCTGACGCAAGCGGGCCACCCGATCTGGCCCTCAAACTGGCGCAAACAGCCTGTACTGAGCGGAGCCGAACGTATCCGTCTATCCCCGTGGGGCTTGTGCCATTTCATACCAAATTTAATTCGTCAGCCGGGTAGCTCCTGGTTCAAAAATTTCAGCCATAAATCCAACGGAATGGGTTTGCCATCAAATTTGAAATCACCTATCGTACAGACATAAGAACCGAACCCGCCAAATATTAAAGTTCTGCTATGTTTAAAATTCTCATCATCAAACTGCTGTTATTATTTCTGCTGGCAGCTAACGGTTGCGAAAAAAATCAAAAAAAGGTGCAGCCAAACATTCTGCTGATCATGACCGATGACCAGGGTTTCGGAGATGTGGGTTATCACGGCAATCCGGATATCAGCACACCGCAGATGGATCAGCTTGCACAAGAGGGGGCCTGGTTTCGGCAATTCTATGTTTCATCGGTTTGTGCACCAACCCGCGCCAGCCTGCTCACCGGGCGTTATAGCATGCGCACGGGAACTCAATGGGTTACCCGAAATCTGGAGTCGATGAATCCTGACGAAATTACCATCGCCCATATTTTAAGGGATGCCGGTTATCAGACTGCCGCATTTGGCAAATGGCACAACGGCGAGCATTACCCATCTGATGCAAAAGGCATGGGATTTGACCTGTTCTTCGGGTTTAACGGCGGCCATCACAACAACTATTTCGATACCCGCCTGGAGTATAACGGGGAGATGGTTCCAACCGAAGGGTACATTACAGACGTGCTGACGGATTCGACCATTGCTTTTATTGAACGCAATCACGGCCAGCCGTTTTTTGCATATGTTCCTTATAATGCGCCTCACAGTCCGTTCCAGGTGCCGGATGAATATTACGACCGTTATGCTGAAATGGGCTATGATGCCAGAACGGCTTCAGTTTATGGCATGGTAGAAAATATCGATGACAACCTCGGCCGCCTGCTGGACACCCTCGATGAGCTTGAGATTGCCGATAACACTATTGTTATCTATCTGTCAGATAATGGCCCGAACGGCCATCGATACAATGCATTTATGCGCGGCATCAAAGCTACTGTTCATGAGGGTGGTGTTCGGGTGCCGCTGTTTATCCGCTGGCCGGGCAAAATTGCTGAGGGTGCCGTGATTGAGGAGCTGACGGCCCATATCGACATGCTGCCCACACTGGTTGAACTAACAGGTATACCTCAGCCCGAAACAAAGCCGCTGGATGGCAGCAGTTTTGCAGGACTCATGCTCAATCAGCCGCATGATTTTCCGGATGATCGATTGCTCTTTTTCCATCATTCCCGATGGGACTCACTTGAAGTCTATCCCGGGTCGGTTCGAAATAACCGGTATCGGTTGATACGGGGCTACGAGAACGATTGGGAGCTTTATGATATTAAATCCGATCCCGGCGAACGGAATGATGTCTCACATTTACATCCTGAATTGGCTGACAGCCTGCGGCAGGCTTATTACAACTGGTTTGATGATGTGACTGAAAATCTTCCATCCGAACGAAGAATTCCGGTTGGTTATGCAGAGGCTCCAAATGTAACTCTCCCGGCGCCCCAGGCATTTTTTGAGGGAGAAATCGGGTACCACGGTGCGGGCTGGGCTAATGACTGGCTCAATAACTGGATGAGCACCGAAGACCGCGCCTGGTGGTATCTCGATGTGATACAAGCCGGGTATTATGAAGTGATTGCAGAGTACACGCTTGCGGAAGAAAATGTGGGAACCCGGATACTGTTTTCTGTTGATGAAGAATCATTGGTAGGGGTATTCGATCAGGTTCATGACCCCGGATTTATTCACAGTCACGACCGCCTTCCGCGGGGCGAGGTGTACGAAAAAAAGAGCTGGGCGTTTAAAAATCTGGGGACGATGCATTTAACTGAAGGCGCCCATCGTTTTGAAGTCCGGGCACCTGACATTCCCGGAGAGGCATCTATTGAATTGAAATCTGTGAGATTAAATAATGTGAGTTCAAGATAAAATTGGTGATATAAAGGTATTGTAGTTCAAAAAGAGCGACATCCCGCACCCCGATGCGGGATCTCCAGCCGTTGATATAGGCAGGAGATGCCGGATCTGAGTCCGGCATGACGAAATTGATTTTGTTTTTACAACTTCACACCATTTTTGGATAATCTCAGATTCATTTCCCAAATTCATATCTCGAAATCACATCAAATAGATTAAAAGAGCAGTTTTGAAATACCATTTTGTGTGATTTGTTTTGGACAATTCCGGTTATGTATTTGTGCAGCCGCGATTCCCACTCTGGAAGAATGAGGCTTCTGCGATTCTGAACGGCAAAGATAAATTGGAGATAGATTTGGGTGTAGGTGTTTGTCATGATTTTTTTATTCGATTTCGTTAATCTTCTATTATTATGAACCAAAATTCGGATAAGCCTTACACAAAAATTTACATTGATACGGTTTTTTCATCCTGCTGCTGTTCCAGATACCTACAAAAAAACATTAACTGACGGGTGCAAAGAAAAATATACCGTACCTGACGGCACGGGGGAGACTGGGATTGAATTCTCTTTTCTAATCGGGTAGGAGGCGGCTCGCGCCGCCGTCCCCCCACACCACCTGGCATACTCTCGTACCAAGGCGGTTTCCATTACTTCAGCACTGTCATTCTTGCGTAAAGAGATAGCAGCCCTTGT
>SLPZ01000317.1 GCA_007131725.1 Balneolaceae bacterium | reverse complement strand
CCGCACTGAATACAGATATCGGGTTCAAGAACCGGAATCTCCTGCGCAATGTTTCGCTTCTCCCATTTTGTGGTGCCGGTGGGGAATGTGCCGTCTGCTTCGAAAGCGCTGACCGGGAGGTCATCTCCGTGGCCGGAAATTATTTCTGCAATCACTTTCTGTACAAATTCCGGCGCCTCTTCGGGTACAGGAGGCCGCATTTCCTGTTCGGAGTCGACCTTATCCGGTACTTCGATCTGATGCAGATTTTCGATGGAGTTATCTACAGCAGCGTAATTGCTCTGCAAGATTTTCTCTCCTTTGCTTCCATACGCTTTCTTAATGGCATCTTTGATGAGCAGAATAGCTTCTTCTTTATCCAGTATTTCGGAAATGGCAAAGAAGCATGTCTGCATAACTGTGTTGATTCGATTGCCCATTCCGGTTTCGCGGGCAACTTTATACGCATCGATACTGTACAGCTTTAGGTTTTTGTCGATGATCTGTTGCTGTACCTCTCTTGGTATCCGGTTCCATACTTCATCGGGCGGATAAGGTGCGTTGAGCAGGAAAGTAGCGCCGGGGCGGGCGTGTTTCAGCATATCAATCTTATCGAGGAATGTAAACTGATGGCAAGCCACAAAATTAGCCTTATCAATCAAATAGGCAGAACGGATCGGTTTAGGTCCGAAACGCAGGTGCGATACGGTGGTTGCTCCCGATTTTTTTGAATCGTACACAAAATATCCCTGGGCAAAAAAGTCGGTATTGTCCCCGATTATTTTGATCGAGTTTTTGTTGGCACTCACGGTTCCGTCAGCACCTAATCCGTAAAATAGTCCTTCAAAGATCTCTTCATCACTTTCCCAGGTGCTGCTGTTCAGGTCCAGGCTTGTGTGGGTCACATCATCATGGATGCCGATGGTAAAGTGGTTCTTTGGTTTCTCTTCTTTTAATTCATCAAAAATTCGTTTTACCATGGGTGGCGTAAACTCTTTTGATGAGAGGCCATATCGTCCGTTTACAACTTTTGGTTCTTCAGCAAATGTTTTCCACTTTTCGGTGCGGTTTTCATGCATTGTAGCCACAACATCATTATAAAGTGGTTCACCGGCACTTCCCGGTTCTTTGGTTCTGTCGAGCACGGCAATGCCTTTCACCGTTTCTGGCAGTGCCTGTATCAGGTGCTTCATGCTGAAAGGACGGAACAGACGCACTTTAATAAGCCCGGTTTTCTCGCCATTTTCGTTGAGTTTTTCAACCGTTTCGTGAGCGGTTTCAGCACCCGATCCCATCAAAATAATTACCCGGTCGGCATCTTCAGGGCCATAGTACTGGAACAGTTCATACTGCCGCCCGGTCAGTTCAGCAAATCGGTTCATCGCATTTTGGATGATGTCCGGGCAAGCCAGATAATACTTGTTTCCAGACTCACGTCCCTGGAAGAAAACATCGGGGTTTTGAGCTGTTCCACGAATCACTGGCTTATCCGGAGTTAAAGCCCTGTTTCGGTGTGCTATCACCCATTCGTCATCAATCATTTTTCGCATCACTTCTTCCGGAACTTCATGAATTTTTTGGACTTCGTGCGAGGTTCTGAATCCGTCAAAAAAGTGGATGAACGGAATGCGTGATTCGAGTGTGCCTGCATGTGCTACCAGGGCCATATCCATAGCTTCCTGTACACTGTTTGAGCTGAGCATACCAACGCCGGTCATCCGCATGGCCATTACATCACTGTGGTCGCCAAAAATGGAGAGTGCATGCGTGGCAACCGTTCGCGCGGCAACGTGAACAACCGCGGGGGTTAATTCGCCGGCAATTTTGTATAGGTTCGGCATTTTGAGCAATAGTCCCTGGGATGCCGTAAAAGTTGTGGTTATAGCACCGGTCTGAAGGGCTCCGTGCATGGTACCTGCAGCACCGCCTTCACTCTGGAGCTCGGCAACTTCCGGGACGGTCCCCCAGATATTTTTTTTGCCGGCCATCGACCACTCGTCCGACCATTCTCCCATGGGAGATGCCGGTGTAATGGGGTAAATGGCAATTACTTCACTTAATTTATGTGCTATATATGCCGCAGCTTCATTGGCATCAATAGTTACTTGTTTGTTAGACATGTTATATCCTCCGGAAATTGATTGAATAATTCTTGCAAATTTTTATGAATCAGATACTTTATCTTTTTTTAGTGGTTTTTCAAGGCCAATTATGGGTTCTCCTTTTTTGATATCTTCAGCAATTCCTTCAAGTGTTTTGGTTTCAAAAAGATTAAATACACGTTTTCTGTGATCTGAGTATTCATCATGAATGGGACACGGATCATCGGGATTACAGGGTTTGTATTCTATACCACATTGGTCAAATATTTCAAGCCCGTCAATAACGTCCACTATTTCGATAAGTGAAATGTCATTAGCGGGCCTGCCAAGTTTAAAACCGCCGCTTGGACCTCTCATAGAAATCAGTAGTTTGTGCTTTACAAGCAACTGTAAAATTTTGCTGAGGAAATGTTTTGGAATACATTTTTCCTCTGCAATTTCACTTAAATCCACATTTCTTTCTTTGGAAGAGTGGTGTGCAATGTAAAACATTGCCTGTAATCCGTAATGACACGATGCTGAAAACATTATGGCCAGGTTAATCTGAAATCTGATGGCTGAAAGCTGGAAACGGTTAAATTTTTAAACCGTGATACCTGCCTGAAGAGGCAAAAATCACACTTTTAAGCCAATTGCAGATATTTGGACAAAAAACTCTAATTAAAGGTAGTGAAAAAAAATATTAACTGGCAATTCGAAATGTTTCTCTGCGAAAGTTTAGACTGATTTTAGATAAGAGAAATGCTTTTTCATTATAGTCATGAATCATGACTCTCAAATATTTTTTGGCTTATGGTATTGCTGTGACAAGTCTTTTGATCAAGCACTCTGCTAAATGCAAAGAAGAAATTCGCAACAAAAATAATAAGACATTGCAGCGTTTGACAGGGTGTTTTTAAAAAAGGTTTAAATTGTGTCCTAAGATGTTTACAATCAAATGGATATTGTTTCTAACTTATCTTTGTGTGAGAAATGCAGGATAGAACCCTGTTGTAAAAGCTTTTATTTAATCGTTATTTTTTAATTCTGAAAATTATAAAATCAGAAAGAATTTGAGAGAAAGAATTATATTTTTGATGTTTCTGCTGTGTTCATTATTAATGGTAGGCAGCTCTAAAGTACCTGATAAGTATTCTGAAATAGACAGATTACTTTCTCAGCTCCACGATTATAACCTGTTAAACGGTGTTGTTCTGTTTGCAGATGGCGATGACGTGGTTTACAAGAGGGCATTTGGAAAAGCTAACTTCGAGTGGGACATTCCTAATTGTTTTGAAACACGCTTTCAGATCGCATCCATCACTAAAACATTCACCGCTTATTTAACCATTCTGCTGGCAGAGGAGGGGCTGCTTAGCCTTGATGATACCATCACCAAATATTTCCCGGATTATCCGGCTGAAACCGGGAACAGGATTACGATCGAACATCTTCTGGAACAATCATCGGGTATACCCGACTATTTAAATGACCCGGCCTTTTTACAGACAAATGCCCTTTTAGAACACGAGCCTTCAGAAGTTCTTGAATATTTTGCGTATTCGGAACTTGAGTTTGAACCGGGCACTGACTGGAATTATGGAAATTCGGGTTTTTTTCTGCTTGGTTTAATTATTGAAGAGGTTACAGGGATGTCTTATGAGGAGGCAATCGAAAAGTATATAGCAGAGCCTTTACAGTTATCAGATACCGGCTATGCTGACTCTTCTTCCATCATTGAGCGGCTTGCCACCGGTTATACACGAAATCCGATTGGCTATGAACGCTCACCGTTTATTCATTCCAGTGTAGGATTCTCTGCCGGTATGATGTATTCGACCGCAACGGATCTTTTTAAATGGTCACGAGCATTGTTTGGCGGAGATTTATCAGAAAGTGAAAACGTGAGAAGAATGGTCAGCCAACAAATTGAAGATTATGGTTATGGAATTTTTCTCGGAGAGCAGCGCATTGGAGACCGGACAGAATATGTAATCAGCACTTTTGGGAATATGCCGGGCTATTCTTCGCATCTCTCCTATTTTGCAGACAGCGATTACACATTAATCATTATGGACAACACACAACAGTGCACAAACAGCATCTACTTTACAATTCGGGATGTGTTGTTTGAACAAATTCCAAAAGTTGTTCAGGAACCCGGATCTACTATTTTGGCAACAATAATTGAAGAAGAGGGGATAGAAGAAGCCGTTGAGTATTTCTGGGAATTAAAAGAAATCCGTGCAGGTGAGTGCGATTTTAGCATCCAGGAGTTTATACAGCTCAGTGATTTTTACCTGGAAAGAAATAAAACTGAAACTGCGATACAAATTCTTGAATTGGGTGCCGCCGTGCATCCGGGCAGTTCAATCATCCGAGACCAATTGCGCAGCCTGACTGATTAGATTCGTTTAGTAGTTTAAATCAGATCTGTCCATTAGTGCCCAAATGAGGGGCTACACCATTGGAATTATGAACCGCTCCCTCCTTGTCCCGATGCAGTTCAGTCGGGATAGGGAGGGCTGGGGTGGGTCCGAAAGGGCTGGGAACTCATCTGTCATTGGTAGGCGAACCTGTCCGCCGTACAAGACTTTGGAAGGCGGCGGGAGTGAGTGAGTGGAGGGATCTCCTTTAAAAAAAACGAAATCATCTGACTGGCAGGCTATCATGGAATGGACATCCATTTCATGAAAATAAGTGCTATTTTTCTCACTAAAGAATTCAACGGGTAAATTAAATTTTTCTCAAAAATTTTAACAACGAAATTGATACAGGATGTTTTACGATTACAGATGCACTAAGTGTGAAGATATTTTTGAAGTAAAGATGTCACTCTCTGAGAAGGAAAATGGTGCTGCAGTTGCGTGCCCAAATTGCGGTTCGAATGAAACCAGGCAGATGATCAGCGCACTGAATATCGGGGGTGGATCATCGTCGCCGGGTAAACCGGAAAATGCTCCAGCACCTTCGTGCTGTTGCGGCCCTTCCGGTTGTTCAATTAACTAAAATACTTCTATTTCCGGTACAGCCGGCTGGCTGCCCATTATACATCCTCATTTTCTGTAGAATCAGAAATTCTTTTCTCCACCAATGCGGAAAAAGAATTTTCAAAAAAAGTATTACAGAATTTTATGTGAAACCCTGATAATTTGACCAGAACAGGTCATAATTAAAAATTTTATCTTCTGCAGGATTAATAATCAGGGGATATTGGGATCTATTGTTTATAGTTTTTTTAATTAACTATATTTCGTACAAATACGAATTAAATCTTTTCTCATGGATGTTGTAGACAAACCGTATACAGAGCGGCAAAAATTAATCGCAAAATTTTCAAACGCTCTTGCTAATCCTGTCAGGGTAGCAATTCTTGAGTTGCTGTCGACAGACAAATGCTGTTACCATAGAGAGATGTTTTCACATCTTCCGATAGCTAAAAGTACATTATCTCAACATTTAAAGGTGTTAAGTGATGCCGGACTTATTCAGGGAGATGCCGATCCGCCTAAAACAAAATACTGCATCGACACCGAGAATTGGGGGCTTGCCAAGGGACTGTTTCTTGGATTTTTTGATCGCTGATTCTTTCAAAATATGTTCGTATTATTACGAATTATTCGTATCTTTACGAATAACTGAGATAATTAACTAAACAGTGAATTGATATGAAAAAAATTAAAGTGTTGGGGCCGGGCTGCAAGAAATGCCAAACAGCCTACAATAATGCCATGGAGGCAGTTAGACAGGTTGATGTAGAAGCCGATGTAATCAAGATAGATGATATCGAAGAAATGATTAAGTACAATGTTCTGGCAACTCCGGTACTGATCATTGACGAAGAGGAAAAAGTAGCCGGAAGAGTGCCACAGGTAAAAGAAATAAAAGAGCTTTTGATCGCTCAGTAAAACTAATTTCAAAGAGAGATTTAAAGTTTGATAGACTTTTATGTCAGGATGATAATTAATCATGTTCGAGTGGACACAGAATTTTGCTGACTGGATAGTATACTCCGTTCTGAAAATTGAGGCTGAAACAGCAGTAGGTTCAGCTCTGAATTTCTTTATTTATGATACGATCAAAATCCTGATCCTCCTGTTTTTGATCGTGTTTATCATGGGTATTGTTAACGCTTATTTTCCTGTTGACCGTCTCCGTGATTTTCTCACAAATAAAAAATTGTATGGGCTGGAATACTTTTTTGCCGCTCTCTTTGGTGCTATCACCCCGTTTTGTTCCTGCTCATCCGTTCCTCTATTCATCGGTTTTGTGAGGGGAGGTATTCCGCTGGGAGTAACGTTTGCGTTTCTGATAACATCGCCCCTGGTGAATGAAATTGCCCTGGCAATGTTTTTGGGTATGTTTGGTGTTAAAGCTACATTGATTTATGCAGGCTCAGGAATTTTGCTCGGAACAGTGGGTGGTTTCGTTTTGGGAAAAATGAATTTGGGGCACCTTTTAACAGAATGGGTGCGAAATATTCTTGAGAATGCGCAGAAAGTTTCTGAAGAATTTGAACAGAAAAAGCTGAGTTTTTTTCAGCGGTTGCCTTCAATTACAAGAGAGGCATGGCAGATTGTGAATGGTGTTCTCGTATATATTCTCATCGGAATCGGAATTGGAGCATTTATGTATGGCTATGTTCCGGAAAATTTCTTTGAAACCTATTTAGGCGGTGGCGACTGGTGGACGGTTCCGGCTGCGGTAGTACTTGCCGTACCTATGTATGCCAATGCGGCGGCTATAGTGCCCGTTATAGAAGTGTTTGTAATAAAGGGAGTGCCGCTGGGAACAGCCATTGCTTTTATGATGGCAACAATCGGGCTTTCTTTACCCGAAGCTACACTGCTGAAAAAGGTAATGACATGGAGGCTGATAGCAATCTTTTTCGGGGTTGTGACCGTCTTTATCATTTTTTCAGGATATATTTTCAATATCCTGTTGTAAATTGCAGAGCCTGTTTTTTACGACTGGGGATAACTACAAAATTCTGTTTTAATGGATTGAAAATATCACCGGCCGGTTCTCTTCAGGCTGATAATGCTCTTGCCGTGTTTGGCATCTTCTACAAGTTCGAGGAGTGATTTGTTTTCAAAGAGATTTCGCACATTATTTCTCACATTCTTGTATTCGTCATGAATAGGGCAGGGGTTATCATCGTCACATTCCTTGAAACCAATTCCACACTTTGTGAAAACTCCCATACCGTCAATGGCATCAATAATCTCGATAAGCCGGGTATCTTCAGGTGTGTTGCTTAATCTGAAACCACCGGAAGGCCCTTTTGTGGAAATCAACAACTTTTTTTTCACCAAGAGCTGTAAAATCTTACTTAAAAAGTGTTTGGGTATATCCTGCTCCTTGGCTATTTGAGTCAGATCAATATTTTTTTTTCCATCGTGGTGATAGGCGATATAAAGCATAGCTTGTAATCCGTAATGGCAGGAAGTTGAAAACATTTGGCACTTTTGATTAGGTTTCAGGTTAGTCTATAAATCGGATAAAGTGATTCAATACTCTTAAATCATATTATAAGATATAAAAAAAAGGGCTAAAATCCGGGCATTCTAAAAACACAACTTTCGCAGTTGCACTTTAACTCTAAGCAAATAAGCATCTTGAGCGTTTTTTTTCGCGGAGCCTGTCCAAAAAGGGCGCTCAACAAGATATAATAACTACGATACCGTCATGCCGGACACCGATCCGGCATCTCCTGCTTTTATCAAAGAGAGGAAATCCCGTATCGGGTACGGGATGACGCCCTTTTTGGACAGGCTCGCAGAGTTGAGCTGAGTTTGTCGCTGATTACCGCAGTATTTCATCTAACATTTGCGACGGAAAATCCCAATTGCAATAGTTGAGTAACAATAACAGGCGAAAGGACGCAGGTGTGGCCACAATAACTTAAATATCCAGTGCTATTTGCCGGACTTCCTCAGCAAGTTTCGTACAATAGTTTACCTTTTCCAGGTTTGTGCAAAGCACAATTTCCTCATCGTCTTTATTCATCAGGTCGTTACATTTACAGTCTATACTCGAGAAATCAAGATTTTTGATATCATCGTTATATTTGCTGCAAAATTCGATCAGTGTTTCAATGGTACCATCTTCCTGAAAGCTGTCCTGATGTTTTTCCGCATAAATATTCGCCAATCCTTCGAGATAATGGTATAGAGACCTGCGGGTTGAGGCACATGCTGAAAAACTGACAACATCTGTAGATGGCTTATATAATTCCTGCTTTGCATGGTTCAGCTCTTCTGTGGCTTGTTCAAACAATTGTTTCGCTTTTGATTTACTCATGGCTTCCGGGTTTTAAGTGTTAAAAACTTGTATTGATGAATGTTATTCGGTTTTAAGATCATAGTTGTCAAATATCTGAATCGGTAACCTTACATTCCAAACAAGTGGATCGAATTTCTTGCAAATTCCAAAACAGGTGCGAAGTAAATACCTAAAAGTAAAGTAGGTATCAACAGGGCTAACAATATAACGTTTGACCATACATTGAATTGGAGTGGATCGTTTCCGGATTCAGAACCATAAAAATACATGTTTCGAACCACGCGGATATAATAAAAAAGTGAAATAACGGTGGTGATACCGGCTATGACGACTAACCAAATCCATCCTGCACTGACAGCTGCTCCAAAGATATAGAGTTTGGCAACAAATCCTCCGGTGGGAGGGATGCCTGTAAGCGACACAAGAAAAATGGTGAGTGCCACACCCTGTAAAGGCGCCCGCTTTCCGAGGCCTTTGTACTTTTCGATCGATTCCGAACCAATTTTGTTTGAAAAAAGCATGGCCACATAAAATGCTCCGAGGTTCATAAATAAGTAAATGAACAGATAGATCATAACTGAGGTCAGGCCTTCTGCGGCAAGTATCACCACTCCCATTAAAATATAACCGGCATGGGCAATACTCGAGTAAGCCAACATCCGTTTGATATTATCTTGCCTGAGAGCCGTCAGGTTTCCGACAATCATGGCCAGGGCTGCCATCACACCTAACAGCAGATTCCAGTGTATGCCTTCAACACCCTGCCATGCACCAGTAGCCGAAATACCGCCTGCATCGGCAAAGCTTATGGAGAAGAACCGGATCAATAGCCCGAAAGCAGCAATTTTTGAAGCTACTGCCAGGATTGCTGCAATGCTGATCGGGGCGCCTTCATAAATATCAGGTGCCCAGAAATGGAATGGCACAACCGCTATTTTAAAGCCCATTCCCACAAGGATCATCAAAACGGAGATATTCAGGATTAGTGTTTGATCGGTTCCTGCTGCAAGAGCTTCATTAATGCCATAAATGTCAACAGCGCCGGTAGTGCCAATCAGCAGTGAAAATCCATAGAGCATCACTCCGGATGATACGGCCCCGTAGATGATGTATTTCATCGAAGATTCGGACGACCGTTTGGAATGCTTGGTGAAACCCACAAGCACGTAAGAGCTGAGGCTGGTGAGTTCAAATGCAAGGAACAGCATCAGCAGATTGGTGGAGCTGACCATCAGCATCATGCCGAGCATCATGCCGGCAAGCAGCATATAGTATTCTCCGATGCGGTTCATATACTGATCAAGTTCGCGGCTTTGAACGGAGAATAATATCACAAAAATTCCTGCCAGCAGCAGAATCAGTTTAAAGAACAGTGAAAACGGGTCGATGGCGATCATATCAAAAAATACCGACTCGTTTCGCCCAACCTGAAGCAACAGTGTGAATCCGGCTAAAACAAATCCACCCAGTAAAATCCAGCCGGTGGTGTGACTTTCTTTTTTTGTCAGCAGGTCAGCCACAATAATCACACAGAGAGTGACAGTAACGATAATCTCCGGATAAAACTGGGTTATGCTATATAATGTCTGTTCAACCATAATCAGAAAATGAATCTAAATTGAGATCGGTTAACGGTTTGCCGGTTTTCAGCTCTGACATCTCTCATTCTATTATCCTCCGGAGTTCATGAATTCCACAAGATGGCTCAGTGAAGCGTTCATCAGTTCGATGGCCGGTGCAGGATAGACACCCAGCAGAACGATGAGAATAATAAGCGGGACAAAAGCCAGGTATTCTCTCAGCGTGAGATCGCTCAGATCCGACATTTTTTCCGGGGTTTTGCCCAAAAATACCCGCTGGATGGTCCAGAGTATATAAGCCGCCGTGATAATAATTCCGGTTACGGAAATAATGGTAATCCATTTGTAGGCTTCAAAAGCACCGAGGAACGAGAAGAGCTCGCTCACAAATCCGTTCAAACCGGGGAGGCCGAGTGCGGCGAACATCCCGATCATGGCAAGGCCGGTATATTTCGGCATTTGATTGGCTATTCCGCCAAAGTCGTAGAGTCCCCGCTTTTTTGTTCTGTCGTAAAGAACGCCAACGGCGAGGAAGAGCACGGCTGTAATAATTCCGTGATTGAACATCTGAAGAACTCCGCCAACCATTCCCTGAGTGTTGAGTGCAGCAATGCCAAGCACCACAATTCCCATGTGACTGATGGAGGAGTAGGCGATGAGTTTTTTGAAGTCGTCCTGCGCCATCGCACAAAGTGCGCCGTAGATAATGCTAATCATCGCCAGGACTGCCATAAAGTAGATGAAGTAGATGGTTGCATCCGGGAAAATCGGGAAGTTGATGCGGAGCAGTCCGTACGTTCCGAGCTTCAGCAGGATACCGGCAAGAATAACACTGATGGGCGTGGGTGCTTCCACGTGGGCATCGGGCAGCCAGGTATGGAACGGGAAAAGTGGAATTTTAATGGCAAAGTTAATAAAAAGTGCCATCCAGGCAACGTATCGCCAGGTTGTATCCACTCCGGCCAGAAGCCCGCCTTCTACATAATTTGCGGGATTCATCATGTGCAGAATGTTGAATGTGTGCACGGATTGTCCGGTTGCCGGATCGGTGTAAGCCACGCTGAAATAGAGCGCCAGCATGGTGAGCAGCATCAAAATGCCGCCTACAAACGTGTAGAGGAAAAATTTGATCGCGGCGTATTCACGTCTCGGGCCGCCCCAGAGGCCAATCAAAAAGTACATCGGCAGCAGCATCACTTCCCAGAAGATGAAAAAGAGGAAGAAATCGAGCGCAACAAAAACCCCCATCATACCGGTAACCAGAAGCAGGTAGAGGGCAAAATATCCCTTCACCATTTTTTGAATATTCCAGGAAGAGATCACACCAATCAGTGCAATCAGTGATGTGAGGATCACCATCAAAACACTGAGGCCGTCAAGCCCTAAAAAGTAGTTTATTTCGATCCGGCCAACCCAGGGCACGGCTTCCACGGTAATCCAGCTATATTTTTCGATAAACTGAAAACTTTCCGCGTCGTTGATTCCCAGTTTGCTGCGGTCGAAAATTGCAAATATTACGGCGGCGAGAATTACCTGGATTCCGGTTGCACCGGCGGCTGTCCATCGAATGGCGTTACGGTTTTTATCGGGCAGCATTAATATGATGATCATGCCCACAATCGGGACAAAAACAAGCCAGGTTAGAATGCCGATGCCAAATATTGAAAATTCCATAATGTAGTGTTCTGTTTATGTTTTTTAATCACCTAACCTTCCGGGAGAGCATCTTCCGGAGCGTTCTATTTTTTTATATGAACAAAACAAAGAGTACCAGGACACTGAAAAAGATGTAGACCAGGTACGTTTGTACTTTTCCTGTTTGAATTTTGCTGAGCAGGCCTCCGGCTCTGTCAGCGGTTGTTGCAGTTGCGTTTACCAATCCATCCACGATATTATCATCAATCCAGCCGCTGATGGCTGAAAAACCTTGTGTTACCACGGCTGAGCCGTTCACAATTCCGTCAATAATATTATCATCAAACCATTTCATGGATTTATTGACCAGGAACAGGCCTCCGACAAAAACTTTGTTGTAGAAATCGTCGAAGTACCACTTGTTGGCTGAGCCGCTGTAGAGTACGCCGGCTTTTCGTGATAAATCTTCTGCACTGATTTTTTTCCAGTGGTAGACAGCCAGTGCAATGAAAATTCCTCCCAAAGCGATCAGGATGGATAGAATCATAGCCGGGGTGTGCACACTGCTGACCGCTTCATAAAAAACAGCTCCTGATGCAGGCTGCAGCATTTCGGGAACGATGCTGAGCGGGCGCTCCATTGCAGCATAGAACCAGCCGCTTGACGCACCGAACGGATTAAAGCTGTAGAATACGAACAGCGACAGAGCTGCCAGAACCACCAGCGGGATCGTCATCACATAAGGCGATTCCTGGATGGCCGAAATTCTTTTTTCGTCCGAAGGCCTTCCGTGGAATGTTAGAATGAGCAGCCGGAACATATAGAATGCTGTGAGGCCAGCAACCAAAAACCCGATGAGCGGCAGCAGCCAGTGGCCGTTCAGTGTGCTGAAAGCCAGTGTTCCCGCAAGAATTTCATCCTTGCTTAAAAACCCGGAAGTAAGCGGAATACCCGAAATAGCCAGCGTAAAAATCAGGAACGTCCAGTAGGTTACGGGCATTTTTGATTTCAGCCCGCCCATATTTCGGATGTCCTGCGCATCGGTGTGATGATCGTGCATGTCGTGAAGCACTTTATGCATCGCAAATATCACACTGCCCGCACCCAGAAAAAGCCCCGCTTTAAAAGCAGCATGTGTAACAAGGTGCATAAATCCGGCGGTGTAGGCTCCAACGCCGAGCGCCATAATCATATACCCGAGCTGACTGATGGTTGAATAAGCCAGCACTTTTTTGATGTCGAACTGGGTGATGGCGATGGTAGCGGCGATGAGAGCCGTAATTGCCCCGATGTAGGCGATGATTAGCAATGCATCAGCGGTTAGCATCGGGAAAACTCGGGCAACAAGATAGACACCGGCGGCAACCATAGTTGCTGCGTGAATGAGTGCGCTAACCGGCGTTGGGCCTTCCATCGCATCGGGAAGCCAGACATGAAGCGGGAATTGTGCTGATTTACCAATAGCCCCGCAAAAAATGAGTACGCCTGCTGCGGTAAGCCAGCCTGTGCTTCCGAAGGGCAACTGTCCTGCTGCTATAGAATCGAAAATACTTTCGAAAGCAAATGTTGAGAAGCTGAAAAACAGGATCATGATTCCGATGAACATGCCGAAATCACCAATTCGGTTCACGATAAATGCTTTGTTTGCAGCATTGGATGCTGATTTTTTCTCATACCAGTGGCCAATCAGCAGATAAGAGCTTACACCCACTAACTCCCAGAAAATATACATCAGCAGGATGTTGTTGGTGAGTACAATTCCCAGCATGGAGAAAGAGAAAAAGCCGAGGTAGGCAAAATATCTCGAATAGCGGACGTCTTCTTTCATGTAGCCCATCGAGAAATAATGCACCAGGGTACTGACCAGCGTGACAACCACAAGCATAATAGCAGCGAGATTGTCGATCATAATACCGAATGAGATGGTTTGTTCGCCAACTACAGCCCATTCAAAACTGGTTGAAATCGTTTCGCCCGGATAGGATGTGAGTTTAGTTATCAATAAAACCAGAGAAAAAATCAGGGCCAGCAACATCAAGCCTGATGCAAGCCAGTCGCCCTGCCGGGGTAATTTTTTACCGAAGAAGATCAACAGAATAAAACCCAGCAGAGGCAGCAGCAGAATGGTTAGAGGTATTTGTGTGAACATGCTAAAATTCTGGTTTTGTTATTTTTTTCCGGTATGGAAATCACCATCAGGTTGATGATTATTCACTGATTTCCAATTTTTTTTAGGTTGTTAGATTATATTTATCCCTTCAGTAAACTGATTTCATCAAGGTTAATTGATCTGAATCGGTTGTAAATGTTTAAAACAATGGCCAGTGCCACGGCTGCCTCAGCTGCCGCGATTATAATGACAAACAGCCCGATCATTTGCCCGTCTAATCCCAGGTCCGTAAAGCGGCTGAATGCAATCATGTTGATGTTAGCCGAGTTAAGGATCAGTTCAACCCCCATCAACACCATGATGACATTGCGCTTGGATAAAATCGCCATCAAACCAAGCGAAAACAGAATGGCGCTGACAATCAGAAAATGTGTCAGCCCGGGTTCAGCAAGCCATTGTATCATTGAAAATTCCATAGTTACTCAATATTCTCATTTTTAATTGATTGGGATGACAAGCGGGTGGCCATCAGTATAGCCCCGATAATGGCAATGAGCAGCAGTACTCCGGCAATGATAAAAGGCAGCACGTAGTCGCCCATCAGCAACATTCCGAGGTCATAAATTGTTTGGTCTGGTTCGGCAACCTCGGATATCATCCAGTCGGTTTTAACAAATACAAATATCAGCAGTGCGGCCACTCCCAAAGACAGGATGGAAGCCGGCACAAGGTTGACGGTGATGGTTTTATAATCGAATGATCGCCCCTGCGTGGTCAGCATCACACCAAAGAGAATAAGAATTAAAATGCCGCCTACATAAACCAGCAATTGAGTTGCCGCGATAAAATCAGCATAGAGTAAAACATAAAGTGAAGCTACACCGATAAGAGAAAACATCAGTGCAAATGCGGAGTGTACTATATTTTTTGAAAATACCATAACCGCCGCCGCCCCAATGGTGGCAATCGAAAAGAAATAAAATAGGATTGTGGTCAATTCCATGGTTTATGAATCTTTTTTTCCGGGAGTTGATGGTTTGTCATTATCGTTTTTGTTGCTACTTTTTTTAGCTTCAGCCTGCTTTTTTTCCTGTTCTTCTTTTTTCTTTTTTGCAGCTTCTGCTTTTTTTCGCATCATTTCTTGTCGTTCTCTTTTTTTCTGTTCCGCTTCCTGTTCGGCCTTTTCTTTCACTTCGGCTACCATCTCCGGTTTAAGATTACTGAAATGGTACACAAGATTGGATCGGTCAACTTCCGAATATTCGTATTCGGGCACCATATAAATACAGTTGGTAGGGCAGGGATGAACGCAAAGGTCGCAGTACATACACTTGGCCATGTCGATATCAAACCGCGTGAGCCAAAACCGTTTAGGATTTCCGGTGGATGTTTTGCCGAGATCTACATCGTCGGTTGCCTTCACGGTTTCAATGTCGATGCAGTTTACAGGGCAGGCTCGGGCACAAAGGTTACAGCCAATACAATCATCAATATTTACATGCAGTTTTGCACGGGCGCCTTTTGGCAACTCAATTTTTTCGTATGGATACTTCTCTGTTACAGAAGGACTGAAAAAATGCCGGATGGTTACACCCATACCAGTGAAAATCGATTTAAATGTGCTCCAGCCTTCTTTAAAAACGTATAACATGGTTCTAAACTCTTGTTATTAAAAAATCACTTCCCATAATGCCACGAGTACAAGATTGATAAATGAGAGCGGAATGAGTATTCCCCAGCAAATATGCATGAGTTGATCTACCCTGTAACGCGGCAGCGTCCAGCGTATCCACATCATCACAAATACCAACAGCAGTCCTTTTAGCATAAACCAGAAGAATTCCCAAAATGGCCCGCTCATAAAGTCTCCGAATGGGCTGTTCCAGCCTCCGAAAAAGAGTACGGCGCCCAGAAGAGATAAAAGCAGCATATCGGCATATTCTGCCAGCATAAACATGGCCCACCGTATCCCCGAATATTCAGTTTGATATCCGGCCACCAGCTCCGATTCGGATTCTGGAAGATCGAATGGAACACGGTGTGCTTCTGCAAGGATCGAGATAAAAAAGATGATAAATGCCACAATCAAGAATGGATTCTGGAAAATGAGCCAGTTCGGTAAAAAACCGAGTATATCATTGCCGGCCTGCATCTCTGTGATGGTCATCAGGTTCAAAGATCCTGCTACAACAATTACGGTAAGCACGGTGGCGATAGTGGGAACTTCATAACTCACCATTTGTGCTGCGCTTCGCATACCGCCCAGCAGAGACCATTTATTGTTCGAAGCCCAGGCTGCCATAATGATGCTTAGCGTGAGCAGGGAGGTAACTGCAAGCAGGTAGAAAACTCCAATATTGATATTACTGCCGATGTATCCGCTGCTGAATGGGATGACCGCAAATGCCGCATAAGAAGCGGCAAACATCATAAACGGTGCAAATTTGAATAGAAACCGGCTTGCGTCTTTGGGTACAATATCTTCTTTCTGGAGAAGTTTGAGGAGATCTGCGATAGACTGTGCCCATCCGTGCCATCTCCCCACATGCATCGGCCCCAAACGGTCCTGGATAAAACCTGCAACTTTTCGTTCTCCCCAAATGGCAACCAGCGCATAAACCACAATAATGGTTAATGGCACGGCCGCATGAACCAAAATAGGCAGGGTATACGTGGTATTTGCTGCAAAATTGATCATTCGATGCTATTGGTTAATCTGATAATTTATATTGTTAATTCATTGGTTTTGTTACCTGTCAACTTCTCCGAGCACAATGTCGATGCTTCCAACAATTGCTACCATATCGGCTATTAATGCACCTTTTGATATTGCCGGAAGTAAGCCAAGGTGTACGAAACTTGGTGCACGAGCTTTTACCCTGAATGGACTGGCTGATTTATCACTGATAATATAATATCCCAGTTCGCCTCTGGGGGTTTCGCTTCGTGCATAGAGCTCGCCTTCTTTTGGCCTGATTCGTTTTGGGATACCCTCTGTTACATCACCCTCATCAGGCATACCTTCCAGTGCCTGTTCAATAATCCTGAGGCTCTGTTCCATTTCTCTAACTCTTACGATATAGCGGTCCCAGCAATCGCCTAAGGTTCCCATTTCTCCTTTGCCGATTGGAATTTCAAAATCAAACCGATCATAGATTGAATAGGGATCATTTTTTCTGAGATCCCATTCTACACCCGAACCTCTTAACACCGGCCCGGAAGCTCCATAATTCAGAGCAACTTTCTCCGGAAGTACACCAATATTGGCTGTTCGTTTTATAAAAATTTTATTTCCCGAGAGAAGATCATTCAGTTCTTTAATTTTCGGGCGGAATGTTTTTACAAATTCGTTGGTGTCTTTTTTAAAGTCGGGATGTACATCTTTGATCATTCCGCCAATTGCATAATAGTTGTAAAGAAGTCGGGCGCCGCTGGTTTTTTCAAAAATGTCGAGAATTTTTTCCCGTTCGATGAAGCAGTACAAAAATGGAGTAAAAGCACCGAGATCCAATCCAAAAGCCCCAATGCCAAGTAAATGGCTGGCAATTCGCTGCATTTCGGCCATTATTACACGAATATACTCTACCCGTTCGGGTACTTCAATTTCAAGCATTCGCTCAACAGCTATCACATACCCATGCTCCTGGTTCATTGCCGAAACATAGTCCATGCGGTCGGTGTAGGGTATTACTTTGGAATAGTCATCCATCTCTTCGGCATACTTCTCAAAACAGCGGTGTAAATAGCCGATGTTGGGGCGTGTATTTTTAATTACTTCTCCATCAAGGTCCAGCTCAAGGCGCAGTACACCATGTGTTGATGGGTGCTGCGGCCCCATATTGATGGTCATTTCCCGTTTTTCCGCAATATTTGAAATCTGATCAGTCATTTCTAACCCTTGTCATTATTCACCGGTTGGCATTCCCTGGTAAAATTCCTGTTGGACGTAATCTTTCCTTAGCGGATGGCCTTCCCAGTCGTCGGGTAAAAGAATTCTTTTGTGATTCGGATGATCATCGAACACCACTCCCACCATATCCCAGGCTTCGCGTTCGTGCCAGTTGGCCGTTTTCCAGATGGATTCTACTGATGGAACATTTGGCTTACTTTCAGGCACTCGAACTTTCAGAGCGATGTTGTGGGTCAATTTTGTTGAATGCAGGTGATAAGCCACACCCAGTTCTTCTTCTTTGGGATAATGAATTCCGCTCAGGCACATCAGGGTATCAAAAAGCAGCTCAGAGTCGTCTCGCAGGAATTTGGATACCTCCCGGATTTTTGAGGCCAAAACGGTAATCCATGGCTGCCCGATATCCCTGCTTTCAAATGAGAGATCCTCTTCACCGAACTGGTTTGTCAGATAATTAAAAATTTCTTCGGGAGTTTTCATGTGATGTTGCGTCTTAATCTTCGTTTTTATTTGAATCGATTATTTCCGCTTTTACAGCTTCTAATTCTTCGTCTTTTTTCTTGATTACCGATTCACCGGTTATTATTTCCTGTAGTTTGAGAAATCCTTCGAGCAGTGCTTCCGGCCTGGGAGGGCACCCCGGAACATAAACATCAACCGGGATTACTTTGTCAACACCTTTTAGCACATGGTAACCGTGCTCCCAATAAGGGCCTCCGCAGTTAGAACACGAGCCCATACTGATTACATAACGTGGCTCGGACATCTGCTCATAAAGCCTTTTGATGCGCGATGCCATTTTCATGGTTACGGTTCCTGCAACAATCATCACATCTGCCTGGCGCGGAGATGACCTTGGAATAATTCCAAATCGGTCGAAATCATAACGCGAAGCAGCGGTGGCCATCATTTCAATGGCACAGCAGGCCAGGCCGAATTGCTCGTACCAAAGAGAATTTTTTCGTGCCCAGTTCAGTGCTTTTTCGAGGGAGACAATGATAATGTTGCTGTCGTGATATTTCTTATCGAGCATTCCCATAATCGGACAATTACTTTATAAGGTTAAATTTATTCGGCTGGCACCGTTGGTATTTTTGATCTTACTTCCTCTTCGTGTTCAATTACACCTATGCCCTCTTGGTATTCAGGAATTTTTGGAACCGGGATATCCCACTTGAGCTGGCCTTTGCCAAGTTCGTATATGAATCCTATAAATATCAGAAAAACAAAGACAAACATAGCAGCAAAAGCAAACCAGCCAATATCTTTAAAAACAACAGCCCATGGAAACAGGAGTAATATTTCCACTTCAAAAATCAAAAACATCAAACCGATTATGTAGAAGCGATTGTTGAACTGTATACGGGCATCTCCAAAAGGAATTTCACCGCATTCGTAGGTCATTAATTTTATATCGTTCGGCTTGTCTGGCCGAATCAGCTTTGCCACGAACAAGGCAATTCCAACAAAAATAGAACCTGTTACTATAAAGAGTAAAACATAACCAAAGTCAGTGAGCATAATAGATCCTTTAAGTTATTCCACAATCAAAATTATGATATTTGTACCTATTTATCCAAAATTATTTATTTATAATAACAGTTTGAAGTTGTCTTCGTCTTGTTAAAGTATTTTTTTGAAAATAAATAAGCAGAATAAGGATGTTTAAACCAAGATATATTAATAATTTACTAATATTCATATTCTTGGTTATAGGTAAATCCCTTATACAAATAATGGCAAAATTCCCCATATAAATTTGGCCGGATTATGCGGTTAGTTCCAATACTTAACAATAGAATAATTTAAGATTACTGTAATAAAGAACCAATTTAAAGAAAGGGAGGGAGAGAGCAAAGACAGCCATAAAATAAGAAAAGTCCAACCGAAAATTTCAGCAGGGCTTTGTTTAAAAATGCTATCTATAGTCGTGAGATATGAGTCCTGAGCCTTGAGAAGTTTACCCGTCAGACCGCTTTGATTGGTCAGACGGGTATTCTCTCTACTAAACATGTACCGCGTACGGGATTCGAACCCGTGTTACCGCCGTGAAAGGGCGGCGTCCTAAACCCCTAGACGAACGCGGCATTATTCGAGACGAGTCGTGCCATCACTCGAAGTGATGGCACGACTTTTCTGTAATCAGCAAATTTTCAAAAATGGCGAACCCGCCAGCCTCCGAGGCCGGGAAATATCAGAGTCAAAATCAGACAAAGACATTGAGCAATAAATCAAAAAATGGGGAGCCCGAGGGGATTTGAACCCCCGGCCTCCAGGGCCACAACCTGGCGCTCTAACCTACTGAGCTACGGGCTCCATTTAAGAGTAGACAGTATCAAATATTGAGTAGTTAGATTTATTTTGGAGTTACCCGTCTGACCGCTCAAAGCGGTCTGGCGGGTATCCTGTCTACTAAACTTCTCAAGACTCAAATCTCACGACTAACAAAGTACCGCGTACGGGATTCGAACCCGTGTTACCGCCGTGAAAGGGCGGCGTCCTAAACCCCTAGACGAACGCGGCATTATTCGAGACGAGTCGTGCCATCACTCGAAGTGGTGGCACGACTTTTCTGAAATAAAGCTAAAATCAATAAATCAAAAAGAGGCGACAGGCGGATTCGAACCGCCGTACGAGGTTTTGCAGACCTCTGCCTAACCACTCGGCCATGTCGCCTGATGAAATATTAAATTTCGAAGGAATGTCATTTGTATCTGAAAGTTCAAAATTCTTCGTTCGAAATTCAATATTCCGCCTCTGTACGCCCGTCAGGACTCGAACCTGAAACCTACTGCTTAGAAGGCAGTTGCTCTATCCGGTTGAGCTACGGGCGCTTATATTTTTTGAATGCTGGGTGTATGCTGATCTATACTGTAATTGGTTTCAAATTCAGTCATCAATTACAACATTCAAAAATACCGTTGTCGGGGAGACAGGATTTGAACCGCGAAAGCACTGCTTTCGCAATAGTTTTAAAGCCTGTTAGTGTTTCAAATGAATTATGCTCTGAATCAGTTACATAAATTTTTGAAAAACCCCTGTTCATTAAGTCAAGTCGGGGAGACAGGATTTGAACCTGCGACCCTTCGCTCCCAAAGCGAATGCGCTACCGGACTGCGCCACTCCCCGGATTCAATACGTCAAATAGTTTGAGTTACCGGCTCAATGATGAACCAATTTTCACTCAAATCATTTTTTCAAAAGAATTAAAAGATAAAGGTTTTAATTTCTGAATGCAATTTCATTCAACGAAAAAATCAGGGCTAAACTTTCATCTCTCTCTTCAATTCACTAATAAAACCGATGGCATAGGCACTTAATTGTATGAAAGCACAAAAAACAGATAATAATGAAATGTGAAGAGATTTTTCCTTTATGTAAGAGCCAAAAAACAACATCAGAGAATATAGCAGGTAGAGCCAGATAATAAATTTTAAAACGGGAATATTCGAAATCAAAAAAACAAAAGATGCGATAAGCCCGAACAAAAATATGGCCGGAAACAGGTGCACAGGCTTAAGTTCGTCGGGGTAGAACCGTTTTATGTTGACGCGGGCCCGGCCAAAAAAATGAAGCTGCCAAAAAAACTGTTTCAAATTTGTTCTGCGTTTGTGGTAAACAAAAGCATCTTCAATAAAAACGGTTTTGAATCCCGCTTTAATAATCCGGATGCTGAATTCAAGGTCCTCACCCATCCTGGTTAATTTATATCCACCGGTTTTTTCATACACTTCCCGGCTGATTCCCATATTGAAACTTCTTGGATGGTACGGCCCCAAATGCTTCTTTTTTCCCCGGATACCACCGGTAGTCAGAAAAGAAGTCATGCTAAAATTAATGGCTTTTTGAACCGGTGTAAAAGATGGGTGGGCTTTATCGGGGCCGCCCCAGCAATCTGCCGGATTCAGTGATAAGAACTGAGTAACTGTTTCGAAATAGTGTGGGGGAATCAGGCAGTCCGAATCAAATACAACGAAATAATCTCCTTTTGCCCGTTCAAAACCAAAATTTCTCGAGAAACCTTGTCCGCTGTTTTCTTTATAATAGTAGTGAACATCCAATTGCCCTTTAAACTGATTGACGACCGTTTCGCATCGCGTTTCAGACCCGTCTTCAATAATTAAAACTTCGAACCGTTTAAACGTCTGTTTTGTTAAACTTTTCAGCAGCTCATAAATCTCATCCGGCCTGTTATAAACCGGAATTATTACCGAGTAGAGCATAGATGCATTTCAGTTGAAAATTTTCGTTCTTTAGTCAGTCAATATAACAACATTATAAAACCAATCGATGAAGTATCTTTCTCTTATTGCCTCCCTGTTTTTTTTAATATCGGTTTCGGCTCAATCACAGCAAATTTCCATTTCGCCTGTAACAGAGCACTCCGAAAATAACCAAAACACTTTTCCTGTGAAAAATGGTGTGTTTTCAATCCATGGAAACCAGTTTGAAATAGGCGGTAAAACGATCATCAATCCGGCATCATGGTCGGTGGCTGATGCAGGCGGAAAATTTGGGTTTTTAGAGCAAAGAGGGGAGATTTATCTCAAATCGGTTGACTATAACGGGGTTAACCTTTTTGAAAAACCACTTGAGTTTTTTGATCCGGATGATGAAACCGTGAAAGTGTACCAATTTGATGACGGAAGGCTGGCTTTGCGGGATAATGTAGCCAATTTTACTTTCGTAAATCCAAAAGGCAGTCAGCTATTTTCAGTATCAAACAGCTCACAGAGTGAATACGGTGAACGGGAATCACAGCTTGCAAGGGATAAGAACGGGCGCACGGTTGTGCTGTATAATCCGGTAATCGCTTATGGCAATCAGACCGGTTCACAGGCACGGCTTGTTTTTGGAGACCAGGACAATCTTGTGTTTTTCGATGATGTGGAAAGAGAAATAAGTTATCTGGATGTCAGTCGTGACGGTGCTTTTATCACCATTATTGCTGCCAACGGCTCTGACGACCAGGTATTGATTTTCGACAGGTTTGGAAATGAAATTTACCGGCTCGATGTGGATTACACGTTTAGAGGAGCTGTGCTGAGCAAAGGAGCACAATACCTGACGGTGTATTCCAGCGGCAGGGTACAGGCATTTGAAATTCCATCCGGTGAACTTATGGGAAGTGCATCCTCGCAAGCCACAATAATTTATGCAGCATACCAGCCTGAAGATGAAACGATTATTGCACTGGGGGGATCCTATGACGGACAGAATATTTCCAATCCAACGCTGACAGCCGTTCACTTAGGCAGAAGAGAACTAATCAGAGAAGAAATTCCCTACTCAATTTCTGCTTATGATGTCTCCCAAATAGCCGTTGAAAGAAACGGGACAGGACTATACCGTTTAACCGGCCTGAACATGCACCTCGATTTATCAATCCAGTTCTGAGTTTTTGATACTTATGATTTTGAGTGCAGCTTGTATTGATGCAGTCTTCGGCATGCTCTTTTATCCGTAAAAAAAGCTCATTATTGTATCATCAATCAAGAACATTAAACATCACAAATTTCTATGGCCTGTATGAGTGATGCAAGTGCATCGTCACGGGAAGGAATAAACTCCTGACCTACATATCCGTCGTAACCGGTTTCTACGATGGCACGCATAATTGCGGGATAATAAAGTTCCTGGGTTTCATCAATCTCATTTCGTCCTGGGACACCACCCGTATGGTAATGCGCAAAATAATCGTGAAATTCCCTGATGCGTGAAATAATATCTCCCTCCATTATCTGCATGTGATAGATATCATAGAGCAGTTTCAGGTTATCGGAGCCAACACGATCCACCACTTCTACAGCCCAGGCAGTTGTATCTGCCATGTATCCAACATGGTCTACCCTGGAATTTAACATTTCAAGGCAAATTACAACTCCGTGCTTTTCAGCTATTTGTAAAACAGGTTTAACGCCCTCCACAAAATTCCGGATTCCTGTTTCGTCATCCATTTCGTCCCGGTTTCCGGAAAAACAGATCAGGTTTTTAAAACCGGCCTCGGCAACCTGTGGAATAATCTTTTCATAGCTTTCTTTAAGAGAAGAGTGTATATCGGGATGTGAAAAACCGATATGCAGGCCCGGTTCCGCTCCGTTGCACATGGGGCAATCAAGCCCGTATTTTTTAATGGTCTCGAATGAGTCCGGCCCAACAAGTTCAAGTCCTTTAATTCCAATATCAACACATGCCCGGCATAGCTCTTCCAGAGTCAGGCTGCCATAAGGCCATCGGGTAACGCAATGATTTATATTGCCTTTGAGGCCGTGTTCTTCAAGCTTTTTATCGGCAGCTTCAATTCGGTTTTTCAACCCAGAAAAAGCCATTGTACCCGAGAGGGCTCCTAACGTCCGTAATGCATTTCTTCTGTTCATTATCATTGCACCAGTTTGTTTATTGTAAAATATTCGTGGTTTATTAAAGCTCTTGCCTTTTTTAAGATATCAAAATTGAGATAAATTCTATTTGTTTATCGTGGAATACCCGTCAGACCGCTTTGAGCGGTCAAACGGGTAGCTCCATACTTTTTTTATCGCTGGATAGGCTTTGTAAAAATTTCAGCACGTTTTTAGGTACAAAATAAAAAAGCACGTGATTGGGCAACCACGTGCTTTTATTATTTTGCAATAATGTATTTCGATCGATCAGGCTTTGGCTTCCTGTTCAGATTCTGACCTGGAACTTTCCTGCTGGTTTTCATCCGATTTGTCATTATCTTCGGCATCGGTTGATTCAGGCTCAGTCCAGTCAAATTCAAGCCCGTCTCTGGATTTGTTCATCTTAATTTTGATGATTGATCCGCGAGGATGCTCTGCTTCAAGAATTTCTTCGGCCAAAGGATCTTCGATATATTTCTGTATAGCACGTTTAAGCGGCCGGGCGCCGAATTTTGGGTCAAATCCTTTATCGGTGATGAAATCTTTAGCTCCTTTGGTGAGTTCAAGTTCATACCCAAGATTTCGAATCCTGCTGAACAGCTCATCAGAAAGAATATCAATAATTTTATAGATATCTTTTTTCTCAAGCGGCCTGAATGTCAGCACATCATCAATACGGTTCAGAAATTCGGGGTTGAATACTTTCTTCAAAGCCTCCTGAATGGTTGATTTCATTTGAGCATAATCGAACTCTTTATCAGAAGATGAAAATCCGATTCCTTTGCCCATATTTCTGATATCACGGGCGCCGATGTTAGAGGTCATTATAATTATGGTGTTCCTGAAATCAACTTTTCTGCCGAGGCTGTCGGTTAGAATACCGTCATCGAGCACTTGCAACAAAATGTTGAATACATCAGGGTGTGCTTTTTCAATTTCATCTAAAAGTACAACGCTGTATGGCTTTCTACGGACTTTCTCTGTGAGAATGCCGCCTTCTTCATATCCCACATATCCGGGAGGGGCTCCCACAAGCCGGGATACGCTGAACTTTTCCATATATTCGCTCATGTCTACCCGTATCAGAGCTTCTTCTTTATCAAACAGGTACCGAGCAAGCACTTTGGCCATTTCCGTTTTTCCAACACCGGTAGGTCCAAGAAAAATGAAGGAACCAATAGGCCGCGCGGGATCTTTAAGCCCGGCTCGCGTTCTTTGTATGGCCTTTGTCAATTTTGTGATAGCTTCTTCCTGACCAACGACTTTACTGCCCAGGGCTTCTTTCATTTTCAGCAGTTTCTGGCCTTCTTTCTGGCTGATTTTATTTACGGGCACGCCGCTCATCATCGCAACTACTGAGGCCACATCTTCTTCAGTTACATCATACACGATGTGCTCCGATTCTTTTTCCCATTCCTTCTGTGCCTGGTCAAGTTCTTCCATCAGCCGTTTTTCGGTGTCCCGCAGACGGGCAGCCTCTTCAAATCGCTGCTTTTTGACCATCATATTTTTTTCGTTGCTTGTTTTTTCAATCTCTTCTTCAAGCTCAATAATATGGTCGGGCACTGTGATGTTGGACAGGTGAACCCTGGCGCCAACCTCATCAAGAGCATCGATGGCTTTGTCGGGTAAAAAATGATCGGTTACATAGCGGTCAGTGAGCTTAACACAGGCATTTATAGCATCCTGAGTATATCGCACACTGTGATGCTTCTCGTATTTTCCTTTTATCTGGTTGAGAATTTCGTAGGTTTCTTCAGAAGTTGTCGGCTCAACCATAATTTTCTGGAACCGCCGTTCAAGAGCTCCGTCTTTTTCGATGTATTGACGGTATTCGTTTAGCGTTGTGGCACCAATTGCCTGAACTTCGCCCCGGGCCAGTGCCGGTTTCAACATATTGGATGCATCGAGCGATCCGCTTGCTCCGCCTGCTCCAACAATAGTGTGAAGCTCGTCAATAAACAGAATGACGTTGTCTGTTTTTTCCAGTTCGCTCATCACAGCTTTCATTCGCTCTTCGAACTGTCCCCGGTATTTGGTTCCGGCTACAAGTGCCGCCAGATCGAGGGCTATCACTCTTTTATCGTAGAGTACGCGGGAAACTTTTCGCTCAATAATTCTGCTCGCCAAACCTTCTGCAATGGCGGTTTTTCCCACGCCCGGCTCACCAATCAGTACCGGGTTGTTTTTCTTTCTGCGGCTCAGTACCTGAGCTACACGTTCAATCTCTTTTTCTCTGCCAATGATGGGATCAAGCTTATCGTCTTCAGCAAGCTGAGTGAGATCCCTTCCAAAATTATCGAGTACTGGTGTTTTAGACTTTTCCATTTTCTTTTCTCTGGAGCTGCCAGGTGATTTAGGGCCTTTAGGTGAAGATGGTGTTGCGCTGGATGTTGCCGATCGTGCATCGGACTGTTCAACATCCCTGGTATTGCCGGATATGATCATGTCCAGCTCTTCGCGAACGGCATCATACGATACCTGAAACTGTTGCAGAATTTGGGCTGCAATATTTTCTTCATCTCGTAATAGGGAAAGTAGTAAATGTTCGGTACCAATGGTATCACTTTTGTACAGTTTTGCTTCGAGATAAGTAATTCTCAATACCTTTTCGGCTTGTTTTGTCAGTGGAATATTTCCCACTGTTACAGTACCACCGGTTCCGCGTACGGTATCTTCAATTGTTTTTTTGAGTTTGAATAGATCACAGTTCAAATTTTTCAGAATGCGAATGGCAACACCGTCGCCAAGTCTCACAATTCCCAAAATTAAATGTTCTGTGCCAATATAATCGTGACCAAGGCGCAGAGCCTCCTCACGGCTAAATTGAATGACATCTCGTACTTTGCTTGAAAAATTACCTTCCATAATGGAACCTGAAAATTTTACCTTTGCTTTGTTTCTTTAGCGTAACGAGTGAACCATATTTTTAGTTCACTTCTTTACGAAAGTAGTATGGTGAGAATGTAAATGCAAACCTAAAAAGTAACTGATAATAATCAGCTATTCACAGATTTGATTAAAACCATCAATCCAAGCTGTTATCAACAATCTGAGAGGAGTGTTGATTAAATTGTTAATCTTATGCCGGATAATAGTTTATCGGGATATTTTATAGATGTATAAAATCCTCAAAGAATAATAACTTCAAATGCGAAACAGCGATTTGTCCAGAAGTAGTTCCTGTTTGGATTTAAAATAGGGGCTTTCCGGTCATCTCTTCCGGCTGTTCCAGTTCAATCATCTTGAGCAGGGTGGGAGCTACATCGGCCAGTATCCCGTTGTTCACGGTTTTGGTTTTATCACCCACAACCACTACCGGTACGGGAACAGCAGTGTGTGCCGTGTGCGGACTGCCATCTTTTTCATACATGCAGTCTGCGTTTCCGTGATCTGAAATTATCAGTACTTCATAGCCTTTTTTGCGGGCTTCGGTCACAATGATTTCCAGTTGCTTGTCAACCGTTTCAATAGCTTTTATAGCAGCTTCCATCACACCTGTGTGGCCAACCATATCGGGATTGGCAAAATTCATAATGATCAGGTCGTAGCCTTTATCGAGATTTGAAGTAACCGTTTCACCCACTTCAACTGCACTCATTTCCGGTTTCAGGTCATAGGTGGGTACTTTAGGGCTTGGAACCATAATCCGCTCTTCGCCTTCGTTGGGAATTTCCTCTCCTCCATTAAAGAAATAGGTTACATGCGGGTATTTTTCCGTCTCAGCTATCCTTAGTTGTTTTAAACCCTGATCGCTTGCATATTCACCCAGCGTATTTTTCATCCGAAGGGGGGGGAAAGCTACGTGCAAAAACGGATCAAACGTGTCGTCGTAAGCGGTGAAAGAAACATAGTGCAGATCCAGATCCTGAGTTTCGAAAGGCAGGTCGCCCACTTGAAACAGTGCTTTGGTAATCTGCCTGGCCCGGTCTCCGCGGATATTATAATAAACAACAACATCTCCTTTTTGGATACGGCTGTTTTCTGGGGTTTGAACGGCAGACGGTTCAATAAATTCGTCGGTTACGCCGGCTTCGTAGCTTTTTTCAATTATGTCGGCTGCTGTTTCGGCCTGCCCGCCTTTTCCGTGCACAAGCAGGTCATATGCTTTTTGAGTACGTTCCCAGCGATTGTCGCGGTCCATGGCAAAATATCTTCCTACAACGGAAGCCATTGTGCCTACTCCAATTTCCGCGGCCTTTTTCTCAAATTCTTTCAGATATCGTGCGCCACCGTGCGGGGATGTATCGCGCCCGTCAGTAAATGCATGCACATAAGCATTGGGAACACCTTTTAGTTTTGCCATTTCGAGCAGCGCAAACAGGTGGTTGTTATGGCTGTGCACACCGCCATCGGAAAACAATCCCATAAAATGGATGCGGCCATTTTCCCTGGCTTTGTCGAATGCTTCGGTTAGAACAGGAAGTTCAAAAAATTCTCTCTTTTCAATGGATTTGTTGACCCGGGAGAGTTCCTGCCAAACAATTCTGCCTGCTCCGATATTTAGATGGCCTACTTCAGAATTGCCGAACTGTCCGTCGGGCAGGCCTACATCTTCACCGCTTGCAGAAAGCTGTGCATTGGGATATTTTTTAATAAGTGAATCGAAAAAAGGTTTGTTCGCTTTATCAACGGCACTGACTTCAGGATTATCAGCAATACCAAAGCCATCGATAATTACCAGTAATGCTTTTGGCAATGTCTCAGAGATTATTTACGTGTTTGGTTAGTTGAGCTTTTTTTCTTGCTGCTGTATTCGGATGAATAATTCTCTTGGTGCTCAGCCGGTCTATCAGGCTTATGGCTTCTTTCAGATATTTCTCAGCAAGATTTTTATCGGTTTCAGCTTGAACCTTTTTAATCACCGTTCTCATTTTTGAACGCCTTGTCCTGTTGTGTGCTCTGCGCTTCTTATTTTGGCGCATTCGTTTAATTGCAGATTTATGCTGTGGCATAACTAAATTGGTTATTGGAGTTTAATACTCATTATCTTTTATAGAATTACAAAATTAACGCTTCTAAATTCAACTTACAAGAAAAGATTGAATGTTACTTAAAAAAAAATTAATTTAACCGTTCTGTAAAAAATGATCATAGTTATTGACGGTCCGGCGGGTTCCGGGAAAAGTTCTACCGCAAAAGAGATAGCAAACCGGCTTGAGATACAGTATCTCGATTCCGGTGCTATTTACCGCGCGTTAACTTATCTCTGGATTGCAGCCGATAAACCAGAAAAAAATTCGTTCCTTAAATTATTGCCGGGTGTTAAGCTTCAGACAGCTTACAAAAATCAAATGTTTTTTGTGGAGCTGAACGGAGCTGATATAACCCATGCCATCAGAAATCAAAATGTTGCTGAACAAGTAAGTGATGTAGCTTCTGTTCCCGAAATCAGGAAGTTCGTCAATGATTATATGAGGAATCTTGTTTTAGATGATATTTACATCGCTGACGGACGAGATCTCGGAACAGCCGTTTTCCCGAATGCAGCCCTAAAAATTTATATGGATGCATCTCTCGAAGAACGGGCCAGAAGGCGTTACATGGAGCTACAGGAAGATGACGGATCTGCCGGGGTAACACTGGAAGATGTAAAACAGAATCTCAGCGAACGGGATCAGAAAGATCAAAACAGATCTGCCGATCCGCTGAAAAAAGCTGATGATGCCATCATTATTAACACAACCGGCAAAACATTTGAAGAACAGATATCGGAGATCATCGATATCATACAAAACAAACTTAAACTAAAACGTTAACTAAATCCCTTATTCCGAAAATCGGAATTTGGCTGTATTTAACAGGTAACCTAAATGACTGAAGATTTAAAGAAAGAATCTAATAAACCCGAAAAAGAAGCTGAAAGTACTACAGCAACAGAAGAAGCTGTAGCTGAAGAGATTGAAGCAGAAACAAAAGAAGAAACAGCAACTGAAGAGAAAGAAACTGCTGAAGAAGTGAGTGAAGAAACTGTGACTGAAGAAGCTGCTGAAACCCAAAAAGTTGCTGAAAAAGAGAGTGAAGTAGAAACCGAAAGTGAGGAAGAGAATGAGAGTGCCGAAGAAGAAAGTGAGCCGGAAGAGGAAGTAGTTTTGCCGGTCTACTCAGGTGATGTGGAAGGCGAAACTTATACGTTCGACCAACTGGAAGCCGCATCAGAAGATTATTCGGATGATGAGTTCCACCAACTCGCGGGGATGTACGAAAACACACTCAGCAGAATTGAAGAGAAAGAGATTGTAACCGGAATCGTCGTTTCGGTTGATGAAAAATATGTTATTGTTGATATCGGCTTCAAATCGGAAGGTATTGTACCGGTTAATGAATTTTCAGCCAAGGTTTTAGAAAACCTGCAGCCCGGCGATGAAGTAGAAGTATTTCTCGATAAAGTAGAAGACCGCGAGGGGCAGTTAATCCTATCACGCAGAAAAGCAGATATTCTGCAAGCCTGGGAGAAGCTTGAGAAAAGTCACGAAACAGGTGAAGTTATTGAAGGATTCATACAGCGAAGAATTAAAGGCGGTATGGTTGTGGATGTGTTTGGTATTGATGCATTCCTTCCCGGCTCTCAAATTGATGTGCGTCCCGTTCGCGACTTTGATGCCTATGTTGGCAAAACCATGGAGTTCCAGGTTGTAAAGCTCAACATGCAAGCCGAGAATGTTGTTGTTTCACACAGAGCACTTATCGAGTCTGACCTCGAAGACCAGCGCCAGGAAATTCTTGAAACCATCGAATCTGGACAGGTACTTGAAGGCATCGTGAAAAACATCACCGATTTTGGTGTGTTTATCGACCTTGGTGGAGTTGACGGACTGCTTCACATCACCGATCTCTCATGGGGACGTGTAGACCATCCGGAGGAGATTGTAAAACTTGACCAGAGGCTGAACGTTGCTGTTATCGACTTTGATGATAACTCCAAACGCGTGTCCCTTGGCTTGAAGCAACTGCAGCCGCATCCGTGGGATGAAATCCATGTGAAATATCCTGAAAACCTGCGTGTACAGGGTCGTGTGGTTTCTATCGCCGATTACGGAGCGTTTATTGAGCTGGAGAAAGGAGTTGAAGGCCTTATTCACATAAGCGAAATGAGCTGGACACAGCATATCAAGCACCCATCACAACTTGTTCAGAAAGACGACATTATCGAATGCGTTGTGCTGAACATCAATGAAGATGAGAAGAAAATTTCTCTGGGAGTTAAGCAGTTAGAAAAAGATCCCTGGGAAGACCTTCTGGACAGATACCCGATCGGTTCTACCCACAAAGGAGTCATCAGAAATCTCACAAACTTTGGTGTGTTTGTAGAGCTTGAGCCCGGTATTGACGGCCTGATTCACGTATCGGACCTGAGCTGGACCGAAAAAGTAGAACACCCGAACGAGGTAGTTGATAAAGGACAGGAAATCGATGTTGTGATTCTGGCTGTTGATTTTGATAACCGCCGTATTACACTGGGCCACAAACAAGTGGAAGAGAATCCCTGGGAGAAATATGCCGAGGAGTATGGCCCGGGATCATCCGTGTCCGGTGAAATTTCAAAAGTCACCGACAAAGGGATGTTCGTTAAGCTTGAACTTGGAGTGGATGCTTTCCTGCCGGGAGACAAACTCGCTGAGCCGGTTGAAGATCTGAAAGCCGAATTTAATGAAGGCGATAAGATTGAAGGCCGTGTAGTGGAGTTCGACGAGCCGAGCAAAACGATCGAAATTTCGCAGCTTGAAGAAGATGTAAAGAAGAAGCCAAAGGCGAAAAAGAAATCAGATAAAGATAGTGTTGAGACCGGAACACCGACACTTGGTGAAGTTTCTGGTTTGGCAGACAAGCTGAAAGAAAAGGAAGATAACGACAAAACCAATAAATAACTGGTAATCCTTTTTTACCAGCATGATATTAAAAGACTTCTGGTATTATACCGGGAGTCTTTTTTTGCCTTTTTACTAACGGAAGGAAAGAGTAGTGTTACGATAAATATTATTTGCCTGCATAAAAAAATACTGCCTTCTCTGCAGGATCAGTAGTGCTTTTTACCTTACTATTGGTTTCTCTGTTATATGTATAAGCAACATTTCGTATAGAGTTCAACTCTTTTTGGTTTGTATAATTAACTCTTACTGCATCTCCGTCAGGTGTTAGCCTGGATATTGCCGATCTCAACTGATCGTATTTAGATCTGCTTTTTCTGGATACTTTTACTTTTGCCCTTGGTACAAGTTTAATTTTCATTGTAAGTCCTCAATTTAGAATTTGTTACAACACACACTTATATCTCTTTTTTTTAAATAAGTTCCCTTTTTTTATGTAACTATCATATTTATAGAAACTCAACAATTCAATTAAGAAATGCTTGTAATCGTAATGTAAATTATTTTTTTGTCTAATAAAATATCTTGCTTCAATTAACTACAATAATTAATTAATATTAATGAATCATCCTGTCTGTGTTTATTATCTCAATTTGCATTTGTTATAACATAAATAAGTTAAAATAGCACAAAGACAGGGTTAGTTTGTCCAACTTATCGAGCGGAATTTGATTTTGAGAGTAAGAATATAATTGAGATTATTTTCAAACCAAATTCAATGGCAATACTTAGAGGTTATGCAATTACGGTCTTAATGAACTATTTGAGCAGGGAATAGATGGTGTAATTAAAAACGGTATAATAACGGATGCACCTTCCTAAAATTAAATTCAGAAAGTTTTAGCCCTGGCTGATGGAATAAAATTGTATTTGTTATATCAGGGAACCTGCACTGTTGACAAAATCTGTCTGATCATATCTTCCGTAGTAATGTTCTCCGCTTCGGCTTCGAAGGTGGGTATGATACGGTGCCTGAGAATGTCCATCGCAATAAATCGCACATCTTCCGGGGTAACGTAAGCACGGTGCTGCATAAAGGCGTGAGCTCTTGCTGCAAGATTCAGATTTATAGACGCTCTTGGAGATGCACCGAATGCAATCAGGTCGGCAAGCTCGGAAATCTGATAGTCGTCTGGGTTGCGTGTGGCAAAAACCAGGTCTACAATGTAGCGTTCGACTTTTTCATCGGTGTAAATTTCGTTGATTACTTTGCGTGCATCCAGGATTTTTTTTGAAGTAACCACCGATTTTAATTTTGTTTTCGGACCTGTTTTAGCCATGCGCCTCATGATTTCCAGCTCTTCATTTTTTGAGGGATAATCAATTTTCAGTTTCAGCATAAAACGGTCTACCTGTGCTTCAGGAAGGGGGTAGGTTCCCTCTTGTTCAACCGGGTTTTGCGTTGCCAGCACGAGAAAAGGATCTTCAAGGGCAAAGGTTTCTTCGCCTATGGTAACCTGTCTTTCCTGCATGGCTTCCAGCAGTGCACTTTGAACTTTTGCAGGCGAGCGGTTTATCTCGTCTGCCAGAACGATATTTGAAAAAATGGGCCCCTTCTTAACGGTAAACTCCATTTTCTTTTGATTGTAAATCAGCGTGCCAACCAAATCTGCAGGCAGCAGATCAGGGGTAAACTGAATGCGCTGGAATTCCGTGTTGATAACAGTAGCCAGGGATGATACGGTCAAGGTTTTTGCAAGGCCGGGAACCCCTTCGAGAAGAACATGGCCGTCAGCCAGAAGCCCAATCAGCAGCCGGTCGATCATATATTTTTGGCCTACGATAACATTGTCCAGTTCGGTATAAATATCATCAATGAAGGCACTGTGTTTTTCAATTTTTTCTCCAAGTGCCTGCATGTCTACTGTTGAAGTACTCATTAAAGAAGGATTAATCAGTTAGAATTATCTTTTTAAATCAGCATTAAGATTATAGAGGCATTAAAAATAACCGTAACAAATCAGGTTTGCTGAATTACAGCCCCAAAAATAAGTGATATTTAGTAAACTCTTCCAAAATTGTTTGTCAAAAATCATAAAAGGGCTAAAACAATTCAAAATGGAGTCTGAGAGTTTCTTAAATTTGACGGATTCAAAAAAATTACGAATGCTGTAATTGATTTGAAGTAAATGGTAAAAAGCACCTAAACCTGCAATATTCACCAAGAAATTTCAACTTGTATTTGATGTATCTTGCACTTGAAACATAGAAATGAAATTGATCAACTATTATTTATGAATAATGCAGTAAAATGCTTGAAGCCATTTTTAAATTTGGGTACCTTGGTGCCGTTAAATTAAAAGACTAAAATGGAACTATATTCATTTACATTTCTTGCGGTTTTAGCAATTGCTTCGGCTGTGGGGATGATTCTCACCAGGAATACGGTAAATAGTGCCCTGCTACTGGTACTTAATCTGCTCTCGGTTGCCGGCTTGTACCTGGTTTTACAAGCTCAGTTTTTGGCACTGATCCAGGTTTTGGTGTATGCAGGAGCCATAATGGTGCTTTTTCTTTTTGTTATTATGCTGCTGAACCTCGATGAAGAAGAGAGCTTTTTTGATAAAATCAGGGTTAAGTATATAGTAGCCTTTCTTTTAGGAGTGGTAATATTCGGACAAATTCTGTACAGCCTCGGTGGTATTACTGATTTACTGCCCGAAATTTCTGAAGAGATGGAGTTTGCCGGAACGGTTGAAGCACTTGGCGATGTTCTCTACACCGATTTTCTTTTTGCTTTTGAAATGACGGCAATTTTGCTGACGGCTGCCGTTGTGGGGGCAATTATGATAGCACAATATAAAAAAACAGATAAGGGTGACTCGTAATGGTAGGAATTGACTGGTACCTGGCACTTAGTGCAGTCATCTTTACGATCGGGATGATTGGAGTTTTAATCCGCCGAAATGCTATTGTGGTATTTATGTGCGTTGAGCTGATGCTGAATGCCGTGAATTTATCACTTGTGGCTTTTAGTGCATATCATGGAGATGTAACCGGGCAGATTCTGGTTTTCTTTTCGCTTGCCGTAGCTGCTGCCGAAGCAGTGATTGGCCTCGCTATTATTCTTGCCATTTTCCGAAACAACCTGTCTGTAGATATTACAAAAGTGAATTTGCTGCGTTGGTAAATTCAATAATTACGCCGAAGAAAATAATCAGTAATTTCATCTTTAATTTAACGGTGAATTTATTTTAATACTGTAATTTGAGGATTCAAATATTGTGAAATCACTACTGGTGTAATTTCTTGAAGATCATTAAATCGTTAATTTTTGGTGCTTTATTAATTTGTTGTACGCTTCCGGAGGTGTTCGCGGAAAGTAATGAACCTCAGCTTATCCTGATACACCTGGATGCGGCTTCCAGCTATTATGTTCAGCAAGAGATGAAAAAGGGAAACCTGCCCAATCTCGAATCCTACTTCGGTGAACACGGCAGGATTGACTATACCATCACATACTTCCCGAGTAAAACACCTACTGTTATTTCCAGTTTACGGTTAGGTGATAGTGTGCGGAATGCAAATCTGCCGGGGTGGGAATGGGTTGTTGATACAGCAGAGGGACCGATCGTAAAAACCATTGGGACATTTCTGCAAATGGTTTTTTCCAAATCCAGGCTCTCAACCCCCAATATCATTTATGGTGTATCCATGCTAAACTGGATGGCAGGCCCAGCTCTTTTGAACACTGCTGACTATCTGAAAGACTATAATGTTCTCCAGTTTTACTGGTACAATGTTGATACTCAAGGACATTTTAGAGGCGAAGAGGCTTATCTGAGAGAACTTGCTGATTTTGACCGCCAATTTGGAAGGCTGGTAAAACGGCTGGATGACGATGTCAATATTATTATTTATGCCGATCATGGCATGAAATTTGACGGAGGAATTGAGATTGGCCCTATCATTGAGAGACTCGTTAATGATGATTTGGCTGTCTATTCCTATCCTTCGTTATATTTGGAAAATGGGGTTGATGAAGACTATTATGCAAAAAGAATTTTAGAAGAGACTGAAATTGATTTTACTTTTTACAGGCTCAATGAAACCCAGGTAAAAGGGTATCACAGAGACAGCAACATCATTTTTACAAAAAATTATGATGACATCACAATTAAGTATGAGTATACCGGAAGGGATGTTTTGCGATATTATGATAAAGGGTACAATGGTGAATTTTTAACACGTGATGAATGGCTGGCTTATACTCACAAATTTCATTATCCGCTGGCACCGGTAATTCTGTTTCATCATTTTGATAATCCGGCTGCTGCTGATGTGATTACACTTTTTGATGAGACTAAATTTCCAAAAACCAATTATGGAAGTTCGGGTAATCATGGAGGATTTACCTACTTAGATATGACGGTACCCCTTTTTGTCCGCGGGCCAGATGTTGAATCGCTCTATAATCGTGAATACTACTGGCTACCAAATTTATTTCAGGATTTTGATCAGATTGACTTTGATCAGTCTCCGCCGCGTGATCGCCACTTTTTTGCTTCACGTTACGATTTTTGGAAAAACAGAACAGAAACAGATCTTGTTTTTTCTCCAAAATATCGTATCAAATATGGAGCTACAGCTTTTCAATCCGATTTTAATAATCTCTCTTCATTTGACCGTGTTGACATTTATGGAATGGGCGATATTTTCCGTTCATACCTTTCCAGAGTATGGATGGGAACAGGAGTGGAAATTCAAAATTCCGAGATAAAACCACTCTTTATTTTTCAATACGATATTCACATCCGAAGATTTGTTTTTCATAATTCGTTTGCCACAAACCGGCCGTACAGGTTTCGGGCATCCTACGAAGTGAGGCCCTGGCTGGCTTTTGAATTGGTAAACTTTACTTCTTTCGGCATCCGCCTCGATTTTTGATCAAAAAAATCTGTCAAGGGCAGGCATGAAGGTCACTCTATCTGGAAATACATTCAGATAGAACACAAAATAGACTGACTTTAATGGAAAAAAAATAAGACGGGTTTAAAGAAAGTTTGGCATTGAAACATCACGTCCCCAAAAAAAATTAGCAGTATTCCGACCAAAGAATACTGCTAAATATCATCTACAGACGGCTATTACCCCATTTGCAAATTTAACATACTTTTATAAAGGGGCATCTGCAATAGGTAATATAGCGTATTTTAACTACGTATAATTACTTATTAGTAATTTTTAAAGCTTTTCTTCTTCGATAGCGTAGCGAACAAGTGCAGCGGTATTTTTTAATTCAAGCTTGTTCATTAGATTCGAACGATGCGTTTCTACCGTGCGGGTGCTTATAAAAAGCATATTGGCTATTTCCGAGCTGGTGTATCCTTCAACAATCAGTTTTAGAATTTCCCGTTCACGTTTTGTTATAATTTTTTTATTTGATGAGGGAGTTTTTTTTGCAATATCGGTATATCTGCCAATCATAATTTGAGCGATGTGCGATCCAAATGCCTGCTTGCCGGCCGCCACGTCTTTCGTTATTTTGATCAGTTCATCGGCAGAACTGTTTTTTGTAAGATAACCTTTTACACCGGCTTTGATGGAATGATTCAGGTGTGATATTTCGGTAGAGTTTGTCAGGACAATGGCCAGTACTTCATGATTAATATTCTTTAAATCCTGCATTAATGTATGCACATTAGTGTCAGAGATACTTGATGAAATAAGACAAATAGAATCCGGATTATTTTTGAAGTGGTGAATCAGATCCCGGCCTGAAGCAACCGAATGTAGTACCTGGAATTTTCCCGAATTGTTAAGAACTGTAGAAATTCCAATTCTGTAAATATCATGCCCTTCTGCAATCAATAATTTTACAGTTTTCATGATTTTGGCCGTCTATTTTCCCGTAATTAGTAATTGAATATAATTCTTATTTACGAAATGTAAACTTTTTTTTAAGCCGAATAGCAGAGAATCGGAATATAATTTAAGGATTTTGTATTTAGTCAGGTCTTTTTTAAATCTTTAAAGTTGTTTTAAGCGAATGGTTCACAGATTGTTTATTTTTCCCGATTAAATTAAAATCGATATTAACGACCGAATTAAGAAATATTTTTATTTATGAGCTGGCTAAGAACCCATAATTGCGGAGAATTATCAATTACAAACAAAGGGGACGAGGTAGTACTTAACGGATGGATAGCCACCCGGCGTGACCTGGGAGGACTCATTTTTCTGGATTTGCGGGATCGCTTCGGAATTACCCAAATAGTTTTTGATGAAACCAACAAAAAACTTCATGAGCAAGCAGAGCAATTGCGGCCGGAGTATGTAATTGGTGTAAGAGGCAAAGTTTTAGCCCGGGGTATAGAAACCATCAATCCGGAAATGAAAACCGGCGAAGTGGAAGTGGAAGTCTCGGATTTGATTGTATACTCCAAAGCCGAAACACCACCATTCGAAATCAAAGATGATATACCCACAAACGAAGAAATCAGGCTGCGATACAGGTATCTTGACCTGCGCCGTCCTCAACTGCAGAAAAATCTACTACTCCGGTCTGAGGTTTATCACACCATTCGCAATTATTATCACCAAAAAGCATTTGCGGAGGTAGAAACTCCTGTACTAATGCGATCAACACCCGAAGGTGCCCGCGATTATCTTGTTCCCAGCCGTGTGAATGCCGGGAAATTTTTTGCCCTGCCGCAAAGTCCGCAAACATATAAACAATTGCTCATGGTTTCGGGAATGGATCGCTATTTCCAAATTGTAAAATGCTTCCGGGATGAAGATTTGCGTGCTGACCGCCAGCCGGAATTCACTCAGGTGGATGTGGAGATGTCTTTTGTTAACGAAGACGTGATTTACTCGGTTCATGAAGAACTGATGGCCACTATCTGGAAAGAGCATCTTGATGTGGATGTAAAACTGCCGTTTCCGCGGATGACCTACAAAGAAGCCCTTGAAACCTATGGAACCGATAAACCGGACCTTCGATTCGATATCACCATTAACGATCTCTCCGAAGATGTTGCCGAATCCGGTTTCAAAATATTCCGGTCAATCGTGCAAAAAGGCGGCCGTGTTCTTTCTGTAACTATTCCCGGGCAAGGCAAACTTGGACGCGGAGCTCTGGATCGCCTCACCAAGCGTGTTCAATCTCAAACCGGAGCTGCCGGAATGATTTTCATGAAAAAAATTGATGGAGAGGTCTCATGCAGTGTGGGGAAGTTTTTGGATGAAGACACCATGAAAAAAATGGCTGATACCTCGGGCGCCAAAGACGGCGACCTGGTGCTAATTCTGGCCGGTGCAGCTCCGGATGTGTACCATCAGATGGGAACGCTGCGGCTGATGGTTGCGAAAGATTTTGATTTGATAGATACCACACAAACCCGTTTTCTGTGGGTAACCGAGTTTCCACTGTTTGAATGGTCGAAAGAAGATTTAAGATTTTATTCACTGCACCATCCGTTTACAGCACCCAAGCCGGAAGATATTTCTCTGCTTGATGATTCTCCGGAAAAAGTAAATGCGCGTGCATACGATCTGGTATTGAACGGAAGTGAGATTGGTGGTGGTTCAATAAGAATCCATGATACATTATTGCAACAAAAAATCTTTACAATTTTAGGAATAAATGAAGAAGAAGCCCGCCATAAATTCGGCTTTCTGCTTGATGCATTCCGGTACGGTGCACCGCCGCATGGTGGAATTGCACTTGGATTAGACAGAATAATCATGCTGATGTCCGGTTCACAAAGCCTGCGTGACGTTATCGCGTTCCCGAAAAATCAAAAAGCACAGAGCCTGATGGATAATTCGCCGAGCGATGTAGATGAACAGCAATTAAAAGAGCTGCACATTTCACTGAGAAAATCAGCATTGAAGCCATGAACAATCAGTTAATAGCCTGAAATATAATCTTAATTAAACAAACACCACATTGAAAACCGCTGGTATTGACGGCTGTAAAGCCGGATGGATTCTTGTAACTTTTAATGAAAACCCGCGTTACGAAATTCTTCGTACTGACGATGAATTTGAAGGCGTTTTAAATCATTTCAGCCGGATTTTTATAGATATGCCCATTGGTCTGGAAGATGAAAAATATACCCGGGAGTGTGATCAGCTTTTGAGAAAAAAACTTGGGGTGGAATATTCCTCATCGGTTTTCAGCCCCCCGATTCGTCCGGCACTGCACGCACCGTCATACGTTGAGGCAAATATTCAAAGTTTTGAATACACCGAAAAAAACCTGACACTTCAGGCTTGGAACATCACTCCAAAAATTAAGGTGCTCGATCAGATTTTAACTGCAAATCCGGAGCTCCGGGAAACGGTTTTTGAAAGTCATCCCGAACTGTTGTTCATGAATTTAAATGGCGGTATGATCTACCAAAAAAAGAACACAAAAAAAGGGCTGCGCCATCGGCTTGATTTAATCAAAGAACACGAACCCATTGCGGCCGATTTTTTCCGGGAAATTAAAGAAGAGTACCGCAGGAACGAAGTTGAAGAAGATGACATCGTAGATGCAATGGCCCTTGCACTTGCTGCAAAACATTCTACGGATAAAACTATTAAAACCCTGCCGGATGAACCATCGCTCGATTCCGAAGGCCTGAAAATGGCCATTCACTATATTTGATGCCCTGTCTTCAAAGAGCTTAAACCGGTTGTTACTGATTTTTCTCCAGAATTTTCTTGTATTTAACTCCGGCTTTGTAAACCCGATTCAGACCGTTAAATGCCGCAATTTTATAGGCTTCGCTATATGTGGGATAATTCAGGACCCGCTCTATAAAATATTTTATATCACCGTTATAAGCCATTACTACCTGTCCGAGATGGATGTTGTCAGTTGCCTGCTCGCCAATAATATGAACACCCAATAGTTTTAAGTCGTCTGTTTTAAAAACAATTTTTAAAATTCCATCGGTTTCATGGTTCAGGTCTGCACGTGTTAGTGTTTTGAAATAAGCCCTGCCAACGGTTACATCTATTCCAAGTTCTTTGGCTTTTTTCTCTGTTAATCCGATACCCGATATTTCAGGAATTGAATAAATTCCGAAAGGAATATCCTCGGTTTCCGGAGTGATTTTAGTAGAACTGCCAAACATACTTGTTGAGGAAAGCCGCCCCTGCAGAAAAGATGCTGATGCGAGTGATGGCTGGCCGATTACATCGCCGGCTGCGTAAATATTGGAAACTGAAGTGCGATAATGATTGTCAACTTTTATATGGCCGTTTTTATCCGTTTCAACACCTACTTCTTCGAGCCCAAGAGTTTTGGTATTGGGAATTTTACCTCCAATGTAAAGTACGTGATCGGTTTCTACAACCTGTAACTGTTCCTGATCTTTAACCTTGAACAAAACCTCGTCGCAGGTTCTCAAATCATTTGTACTGATTTTTTTGATTTTTGTGTTGTTGAAAATCTGAATGTTCGTCTTTTTAATTGATTTGATTAGCTCAGCCTTTACCTCTTCATCAAGAAATGGCAGCACTTCATTCAAGTCGCTAAGTATTGTTACACGCGAACCAAGGGCGGCAAAAATTGTGGCAAATTCAATAGAAATAATGCCGCTGCCAATAATTACAAGGCGCCTTGGAATATGAGTTAATTCAAGAGCGGATGAATAATCAAGAATTCTTGCGTGGTCTACTTTAAAATTTTTAGGTTCCGAAGGCCGGCTGCCTGTGGAAATAAGAATGTATTTGGCTGTATAGTTATTTTTATTATTTAGCTGATCTGTTACCTCAACTGTGTTTTTGTCTATTATCCGGCCCCAGCCCCTGGCAGTTTCAACCTCGTTTTTGATGATATCATCTTTGAACTGGCGGTTTTTGCTATCAAGTATGGGTTCTTTATACTCCATGATATCTTCCATTCTGAAACGTTCGAATGGTTTTCGTCCTTTCTCATCGCCAAATTGTTTGTGAAATGATTGTATTAACTTCGCGGCTGCCCGCAGGGCTTTACTCGGAACAGTGCCCTTGCTGATCCAGGAACCTCCGAGATTGTGATCACTGGCTTCAACGATTAAAACTTTTTTATCGAATTTTGTGCTTTGCATGGCGCAGGAAAATCCTGCCGGGCCACTGCCGATGATGATCACGTCGTAATCAAAAGTCATATATATCTTGGGTTATTTTCTGATTGCTCAAAGATAGAGTTATTTCTGCATCAATTCCTCATCACGTTAAAGATAAAAGAAGTGGCGTGAATTATGGAACGATTTTGTGTGAATTTAATATTGTTACAAGTAGTTCAAAATAATTAACACATTGCTGAATAATGTGTTATAGTAATTGAAAACAAAAACAAAAAATAATTAATAAAATGGCACACGAACTTCCAGATTTACCTTACCCTAAAGACTCACTGGAACCAACGATAGATGCAAAGACGATGGAAATTCACCACGGGAAGCATCATCAGGGATACACGAATAAATTGAATGCTGCTCTTGAAGGGCACGAATTTGCATCACTGCCTGTAGAAGAGGTATTACGCCGAATTAACGAAGTGCCTGAAGATATTCGCCAGGCAGTGATAAACAACGGAGGTGGTTATGCAAATCACAACCTGTTTTGGACTGTAATGTCTCCCGATGGAGGTGGAAAGCCGTCAGGAGAGTTGGCAAAAGCTATTGATGACGAATTTGGCAGCTTTGATGCATTTAAAGAGAAGTTTTCTTCAACAGCCGCCGGGCAGTTTGGCTCTGGTTGGGGATGGCTGTGCGTGGATAGTTCAGGCAAACTGAAAGTACTTTCCACTGCAAATCAAGATAGCCCGTACATGCATGGACTGACTCCCATTCTTGGAGTAGATGTGTGGGAGCATGCCTACTATCTGCACTATCAAAACAGAAGGCCCGACTATCTGGAAGCTTTCTGGAATATCGTGAACTGGTCACAGGTTGAAGAAAATTACAAAGCAGCCAAATAAGGTTTTGTTTTTAATAGAAACCAAAAAAGGCGCTCACACGAGCGCCTTTTTTTCTTCATAAATTTTAATTCACGCTTAATTTAAACCAGTCGTTCTTACTGTAGAGCTGCCGTTGTCTTGTCTGCCGGGGCATGCCCCTTGTTTGGCCATATCGCCGGTCCTGGCGGGATAAATTACTATTACTATCATGCCGAATTCGGAATGAAGGTGGTTCAACAGCAAAGCCAATCCACAAATCGTTCTTTGTTACATTGTAGATAGAAGAACCATCTATGGGAATTTTCATCTCAAGCGATACATAACGCCGGTCTTCGTCAGTAGCAATCTCCATCCCGTCTATTTCGAGTTGTGATTTGTCAACAAATCCATGTTCCGGCCTGTCATCGTACCGCTCAACAATCATTACTTTCGAAAATAGATCTTCCGAAAGATCATTCATCAGTTCAATATTTTCGGGTTTTTGTCCCCATTCCTCATCAGTGATGAATTCGTTGTAAGCGTTTGGATATTCACGCAGCAAGTTGAACGAGCCAGCAGGATACCCGATTCCCACCTTGTTTCTATCATCTCTTGAATTGCTCAGATAAACGATTAATCCCATTTGGCGTATGGCACGGTCGGCGATGGGATTTCGCACATCAACAAATACGTAGAGAAAATCTTCGTAAAGCGTTGCGTGGTACTGAATCTCATCGGATGTGTTCAGCCTGAAAGTATCCGTATTCCAGGAAGAGAGGCTGCCATCTACTTCTATTGGGCCTTCAACTTCCTGAAGTGTAAGTTGTTCAGTGCTGGAACAAGACCACAGGAATAAAAAAGAGATCGGAACTAAAGTTAATACTGCACATTTTTTAAATAATTTGGACATAAATCTATTTCAATTTTACTTTTGGTACTTCGGAAAAAGTTGGCTGATTGCACCTTATTTCACAACCTATGACTTTTTTTGTTGATTAAAAACCTTGTTCTTGATTAACAGAAACGTTTCTTGGGTATAAATTGTATAAACTGGCTGATGATTAATAAAATGAAACTATACACTCAAAACAATGTGTTAAAATTTCTATATTTGAGTGGAAAATTTTCAACAAAAAGAACACAATTATGCAATTTGGATTTGGAATAGGCCCTGATACCTCCTGGATGCGAAAAGAGCTTACCGATATCGGTCTTGATGAACTTACTACTCCGGAAGAAGTTGACCGGGTAATGAAACACAATAATAGCGGAACCATGCTGATGGCTATCAATTCGGTTTGCGGATGTGCAGCCGGCAACGCCCGGCCGGGATTGGCCATTGCTTTGGAAAAAGCAGAACAGAAACCTGATAGCCTTGTAACGGTTTTTGCCGGCCAGGATAAGGAAGCTACTGCAAGAGCCAGAGAGTATTTCAGCGAATATCCACCATCATCACCGGCTTTTGCATTTTTTGTTGATGGTGAAATAAAAGCTATGATTCCCCGGCACCGCATCGAGGGCAGAACCAAAGAAGAAGTCGCCCAGGATTTGTTAATGGTGTTTGATGCTTTTATCAAACAGGAAGAAAAATAAATTCCGAGAAAGGATACTTAATACTTGGAGAAGCCTAATTTTTGGAAAAAGCCCGTGTCAATACTCTCGGGCTTTTTTTATATCCGGGTGGTTAGAATTCCCCCACTTAACCAGAGCTGAATCTGCCTGTATTGAATATTAAAATAGCCCTGATTTCTTTGCAGCAGATAATTATCGAACGGGAAATACTCATTTCTCATACTGGGCCGTTCAAATGTATAGTTATATCTCGGGTCAGATCGGTCGTAAGAGTACGACCATTTCATTGTATTCAGGTATCGGTCAACATACCATGGCGGCCCGAACAGAATGTACATCATTCCAAGATCGGTTTTCCATCCTTCTTTAAAGTTTGTGAACTGTTTGTTGGCCTGCTCTACGCGTTCATAATAAAGTTCTATCACTGCTTTGGCCTGATTCATATTGCCGATGTTTGAGAGCCAGAATCGGTCTATAGCTTCTTTTAGTGAATCCGGTTCCTCAATCTCCATCATACGTTCGTGATCCCGCCGGTCCATAAGATAGATGAGTGGTTCGGCCAATTCTTTTGGTGTTACCACAGCGGGATAATTCTCACTCAAAATTGCAAAATCTCTCGCCTTGTAAACCCGGTTGCCATCTTCGTCGGTAGTTTCGGCTTCAAAGCGGTAATTGCCGCGTCCGAGGTTTTCATATTTTGTTTCAATCAAAACACTTCCGGGCTGATCCAGCCTTCTTGTAATAGCATCGAGTTCATCCGGCCTTCTCATATCTACTCCTATATAAGGCAGGGTGGATGGGCTATAGTTGTTAAAATTCATAGGCCGGGCGGCTGATGTATCTGCATTAAACTTAAGCAGCCTTGAGTTTATCTCAAGAGGGGCATCCATATCATTATTTGTAACCTGGAACACAAATTTAAGGCTGTCGAGGCCAGATGAGGCTGTATAAGTGGTTATCGGATGAAAATCTCCTTCGGGGTCGTCATTGGTTTTGCCCAGCAGCCGGATGGTGGTCAGATTAATTTCGGGTTGTTCCGGATCCGGAATTATTGCCTCACTCTTACGGGTTGAAGCCTTACCAGATGTGCGGTCAAGTACGGAAACCTGTACCTCAAATTTTCCGGGCCTGGCTTCGAGTGATTCATCGTGGGTAAAAACGTCCTGGCTCAGGTATCCGCCGTCAAAAGAAGATTCAATATCAAAATCACGGCGTACGTTTTTTGAAAAGTCTCCTTCAATTTCCAAAATTCGGATTTCAAGAGAAACTTCCGCCGATCGAACATCATTGTGTGTAGAATAGATCAAACTGCCTAAAACAATATCAGTGGTGATATTAATTAAAGCTTCATCTGTTTCACTGAGAAGTCCGATAGAAGACATTCTCAATTCAGGATATCCATCCTGGAAATGAAAGAACGAACCACGTTCAATGTCCGGGTTGGCCGATCTTACACAACCTGTTGCGAAAGCAACAAATACGGCTGCTATCATTAAAAGTGTATATTTTGTATTCACAGTCATGAAATAGAAGGTTGTTTACAATAAAATTGAAGAAGTAAACTCGATTAAAATCACATTAATTAAAAAATGCGATATCTTTATAAATTGTCTATCATTTACCTGACTGAATAAACGTATGACATAGCTTGGCATTATCAAAAAATCACTGCCCTATTATAACAGTTATTTTGGCTGATAATTGCTTTTTTTTGTATGAATTCTATTATCTATTTAAAAAATCTATCAATAACAAAATTTATTTATGATTAGTAGTACCAGAAGAACAAAAATTGTTTGCACATTAGGTCCAAGCAGCAACACTTTAGAAACAATAGAGCAGTTACTGCGTGCCGGGATGAATGTGGTCAGAATAAACTTCTCTCATGGCACACACGAAGATCACAAAAAAACGATCGGCTACGTTCGCAAGATTGCAAAAAAATATAAATATTCCATTCCGGTATTAATGGATCTTCAGGGCCCAAAAATCAGAGTGGGTCATATGAAAGAAGGTGCTCAATTACTGAAAGAAGGTTCTTTTGTAAAAATTACCACCGAGGATGTTGAAGGAACCAATGAAATTATACCAATTGATTATAAAGGGCTGACCGAAGATGCCAGAGAGGGAAATCAGATTTTGATTGATGACGGTCTTCTGGAACTGAGGGTTATAAAAAGAGATGAAACATTTCTGACGGCAAAAGTAGTTGTAGGTGGAATTGTAAAATCCCGAAAAGGTGTAAATCTGCCGGATATTGATATCTCTATGTCGTCTCTCACGGAGAAAGATAAAAGAGATATTGAGTTTGGCCTGAGTATCGGGGTCGATTTTGTAGCTATGTCTTTTGTTCGATCAGCCCGCGATGTACAGGATGTAATTTCGATTGTAAGAGCAAACAAAAGCAATGCCGGAATTATTGCTAAAATCGAAAAACCGGAGGCGGTTGCGGTAATAGATGATATTATTGAAGAAGCCGACGGAATCATGGTGGCGCGCGGCGATCTTGGCATCGAAATACCGAGTGAGCAGGTGCCTCTGATTCAAAAACAAATCATAGATCGCTGCCGGGTAATGGGTAAACCCGTGATAACTGCCACACAAATGCTCGATTCCATGATGTACAATCCGCGCGCAACCCGGGCAGAGAGTTCTGATGTTGCCAATGCTGTTGTTGACGGAACCGACGCGGTGATGTTATCGGGCGAAACAGCAGCCGGAAAATATCCGTTAGAAGCTGTTAAAACTATGGCAAAAATAGTCCGTTCGGTTGAGGAGAACAGCAAGGGCATTTACTACAATCTGCAGTACAGAAAGCCCGACTGGAAAGAAAAACAGGTTGTTGAGTCGCTCGCATATTCGTGCGTAAACATTGCTGAAAATGTGGATGCTAAAGCAATCAGTACTATCACCCACTCAGGAAATACGGCAAAAAGAATTGCGAAATTCAGACCCAAAGTGCCCATCATTGCTTTTACCGAAAGTAAAATTGTCAGGCGGCAGTTAAACCTGGTTTGGGGAGTATATTCAGTCCGCCTCGATGAACTCTTCGATACCGACCTGAGTGTAAAAATGATGGAAGATTATATCGCAAATAGCGGTATCGTAAACACCGGAGACAGAGTGATAATTGCAACAGGTATTCCGGTGGCAAAACGGGGACGCACCAACATGATAAAAGTTAGTACAATTAACTCTGATTGATACGTTGTAGGAATTCCTAACGTTCATATTCTGTGAAGAAAATACTGCAAATAACGCTGATTGTTCTCCTTTTTTCAGGTTGCAGTACGCTGAAGCAGGGATGGAAAAACTTTACAGCTTACTACAACACCTTCTACAATACCAAGAATTATTTTGATGAAGGCCTCGAGCAAAACAAAAGGCAGATACCGCCTTTAAATCCGTTGGTTCCGGTTAGGGTACATCATCCTCCCACCAATGCAGGCCACGACGATTTTGAGCAGGCAATTGAGCGCGGCAGTTCCATTCTTTTAAATCATGATGAGTCGAAGTATGTACTGCCGGCTATTGCCATAATTGGGAAATCGTATTACTACCGTTCAGAGTATTTTGCAGCACTCGAAAAATTCCAGGAACTTCAGACTCTGGGTTCCAATACAGAACAGAAAAAAGCAATTCTCTGGCAAGGATTAACATACCTGGAGATGGAAAATTATGCCGAGGGAATCCGGTTTCTTGAAGTTGAAATGGAATTAATAGATGATTGGGATCCGTCAACTCTGGCAGAAATTCATGCCGTGCTGGCTCAGCTTTATACCAAATCGGGCAACCTGGAAAATGCAATAACAAATCTTCAGCAGGCCATCACCGCTCTTGATGACCGGGACATGCTGGCAAGAGCCTATTTTTTAATGGGCCAGTTGCTTGAAAAAAACGGAATCGACAACCAGGCACTGTTTGCTTACAGCCAGATCAGCACCATTCGTACTTCATTCGAAATGGAGTATCATGCACTTCGCAAACAAGCCGAAGTTTCGCGCAGATTGGGCAGTTATCAGCAGGCTGAATATCTCTACAGAAGCATGAGGCGGGATGATAAATTTATTGATTATAGAAACGAGCTTCTCTATGAAATTGCAAGAACCCTGCACGAGCGTGGCCAAACAAAAGAAGCAGTTCGTACATATAATGAAGTTTTAGAAGATCAAATACAGCCTCCCTCAAGTCTTACCAGAGCATTAACTTACTATGGACTGGGTGAACTTTACAGAGATTACGAAGAAGATTATTCTCTGGCAGCGGCCTACTTCGATTCGGCCGCCTCGCAACGGGTTGATTCTGATTTGCTACCCGACAATTTTAGAGCCGCTGAACTGGCAGACTCATTCGGCCAGTATGCCGATATTCGCCGCCAAATCAGTGAAAAAGACAGTCTGCTTCATCTCGCACAACTCCCACCCGATGAGCTTGATGAATTTGTAGCCGAGTTGCAGCGAAAAGAGATGGAAAAAATCGAAGAGGAGCTTCAGAGAATGCAGGCCGAGCAGGATCAGCTTATTGTAGCAGAAGAACCCGATTCGGTGATAGATGCAACAGAATCAACAGAGTTCGGTTTTCTGAACATCAACAGCCAAACCATGCTTGCCGATGCCAGTTTACAGTTTCAGGCAATTTGGGGGGATCGGCCCCTGGCTGATAACTGGCGCCGCCGTTCAGATGTGAGCGGCAGCCGTTTTGACCAGATTGTGATTGTGGATGAAGATGAAGAAGAAATTGCCATCGAAGAAGAAACCGCCGAAACAGGCATCGTTCCAACCATAGACCTGAGTGCCGTTCCATTTACCGAAGAAGAGCAGCAGCAGATGGTATCTGAAATAGCGGAACTTCATTACAGGCTTGCAAACGTATTTTTCCTCTCGCTTGATATGCCGGACCGGGCATATGAATTTTATCAAAAAGTGGCGAATGAAAGTGAAGATCAGCATCTGAAAACCATGTCGCTCTATTCAATGGCAGAAATTGAGCTTTTGAATAATAACTACAATGCGGCATTGGATAAATTCGATCAGCTGTGGGAAATTAATCCAAAGTCAGTCTATACCCGGCGCCTTGCCGGGCGGCTCGATATAGATTTTTTGGATGAGGATGAAACATCAGAAGAAAAATCTGTTCATGAAGAATTCTTCGAACTCGTTTCTGTCCGGGATACCACTCTGACGGCAGACCGGGCGAATGAGCTTGTACGCCTTGCAGGCAACGGCATTGATGACACACAACGTGCCCTGCTGCTTTTTGAAGCGGCTCGGGAATACATGACGGTTGCGAAAAAGACAAACGAAAATCACGATGAAATGGTAGAAACATGGTTTCAGCTTCATCAGGAGTTTAATGACAAGCAGGCCGAACTGGCAATGTTGCAAGATTCATCACAGGTTATGCTCAGTGATACCACCCTGACCGAAACCGAGCAAAGCTATTGGCAGGCTATCGCAGATTCTGTATTAACCAAGCCCGATTTTTCCGAACACTATCCGTTTGAAGGTGCCTATTGGGATAGTACCCGTTCTCTGCTCGAACGCATTGAAACGCAGTTTGCTTCCAGCCAGTTAATGCCCCGTGTAAGAGTGTTGAAAGAAACACTGCAAAAACCGGAAACTCCCGAAGATGAAACAGAAATGGCCGAAGAGTTTCCTGATGAGGATGCTGCTGTTATTGAAGACGTACAGGAAGCCCCTGATTGTGATGAAATCGGGGTGAGGATGGACTATGACGGCGGAATGGAGTCGTTTATGGGAGTTATCACATTTCCGTCGTGGACTGAAAATATTTCGATGAGGGGAGAGCTGGTTTACCTTTTTGAAATTTCACCGGATGGGACCATCCTTAATTATGAGCAGATGAGCCGGATGGATCGATCAGGAATTCCCCAATCGGTTGAAAATGCAATTGACCGACTGCTTGAGTTCGAATCTACTGGTCAGGATGGGCCGGTGCAGTGTACCCTCACATTTCCTATTGATCTCTGATTTTCCGGATATGATAAATATGCTCATATCCATTTTTCCTGAGATATTCGGCCAGTTCCTGGTTGATTTTTTTTACGATTCCCGGCCCTTCATAAACCAATCCCGTGTAAACCTGAAGCAAATCCGCCCCGGCTTTTAATTTTTCAATTGCATCTCTTCCACTGCTGATTCCACCCACTCCAATAATCATTTTTTCGCCTTTCGTCTGGGCATGAATTTTGGCAATCATTTCAGTGCTTCTCTTTTTTATGGCACTTCCGCTGAGACCGCCGCGTCCGATATTCCGTATGACATTTTTCGGTGTTGACAGCCCTTCCCTTCGCGAAGAGGTATTGGTTGCAACATAGCCATCCACTGTATTCTCTTCACAAACTGAGATCAATTCGTCAAGTTTCGTATCATCAAGATCAACAGAAAACTTTACCAAAACGGGAGGCAGGCTGGCATCTTTATGAATCTCAAGTGCTGTTAAAAGTGAATTCAGTGGTTCAGGTTCTTCAAAGGTTTTACCTTCCTCGGTGTTTGGGCAGGAAATATTCAGGGTTATGTAATCGGCAATGTCTTTCAGATGGTCAAAACTGGTTTTATAATCCTGAACCGCTGCTTCTCCGGTTATAGATGGATCGTGGGTTTTTGCAATATTGATGCCCAGCGGAATGTTCAGATTTAGTTTGCGCAGCCTTCTTGAGATAGTTTGTACTCCGTCATTATTCAATCCCAGCCGGTTTAT
>SLPZ01000238.1 GCA_007131725.1 Balneolaceae bacterium | reverse complement strand
CGAACCTCAAACCCGTCTTTATATTTCTCCACACCCATCGCCTGCAGCCGCCGTGCCATCACCTCCGCATAACAGAACTTGCACCCCTGCGATACCTTGGTGCAGCCGGTTACCGGGTTCCAGGTTAATTCGGTCCATTCTATAGATGATTGTGCCATAATTATAATCCTAACTCAGTTTGACCAGTTGCAGTTTTCTTTACCTTCTTATAAAAATCGTTACCTCTATTATGCTTTGTGTAAAATGCGAGATAGTAAAGAGGTAAATTACTGCTTGCAATACGTACTAAGTGTTTATTAGCAGGCTTTATATATCCTAAATCCATCATATTCTGATCGTATTTGTCAGACAAATATTTAATAAAATCCCTTTGTTTGTTTTCGTAACCCACGAATTCACTCCGCCAGTTATTGTCTCCCGTAAATAAAGCTATTTTATCATTATTATCATTCAAATAGTTATTTAAGTTGCGATTTGCATCCATGTATAATGCCATCAGAATTAAAAAATCCATTAAATCCTGACCAAGAGTTTGAATTGTTTTGAACCGTAATTCCAACGAAAAAGGGTCAACAAAACAAAATGGAAGTCTGGTATTTCCCTTACTATATGCAGGCATTAGATTTCTGATTTCTTCAATTTCATCGTTAGCATCACCAAGCACAAAACTAACATTCTGATCTGGAAATAAACGAGTTACCCTTTTTTTCAATGCAAATAGAAGCTCCGGATCTTTTTCGCAAAAAATATATTTGTCAAATTTAATCGGCACCGAAAGTGCGATTAGTGGAGATGAATAATAAATACGATTCGTATTCTTTATTCTTGCAAAACCAGATCCCGCAAAAAGATCAATATAGACCAATTGATTCCACATATTTCTCATTCCATTCGTAAAAATATCACAATAAGCACCCATTAAACTCCATTTTTTAGTTGACCAATTACCAACTTCAGGAATTTTCAAACTATCATCGTCGACCTCAATTAATGGTTTGAATTTTCTCATATCTTGCATTCTGTATTTAATAATTCAAGATGACTACACCCTGTCACCCCTTAGTCTAAAAAATCGCGCTTCATTAGAATAAGAAAACCCATAGTACAACGGACTGGAATAAGGCTTACTTAATAATCTCAAGCAGGGCATCAAAGGCATAAACCTGGTTTCTTTTCTGTCCGGTTATTTCACTTATTATTCCTGCTGTTTCGAACTTTTTCGTCAAATTGTAGATGGTTTGTGTACTTGGCTGTTCAAGCCTTTGGAGAATTTCTTTTGCTGAGATAATAGGGCGTTCAAACAGCAGATCCAGGAATATCTGGGCATACTGTGAATTCATATGAACGATATCCTCCTTTACCCGTCCATAGAGATCATACATACTTACCACTTTTGTCTGCATTTGCACAGCCGTCTCTTTAACCGCAATCAGAAAAAACCGAACCCATGTGCCCCAATCCTGCTCCCGGTCAACCAGCCGAAGAGCCTCATAATAGTCAGAGCGATGCTGTTCAAAGTACTCACTGATGTAGAAGTACGGAAATGGTATCATCTCCTGTTCATACATAATAATGGGAATCAGCAAGCGTCCCACACGGCCATTGCCATCCATAAACGGGTGAATCGCCTCAAACTGGTAGTGCGATATAGCCACTCTAATCAATAAATCTGTATCTGATTCATGAATAAACTCCACCCAGTTTTGCATGAGTTTTGTAATATCATCCGGCTTGGGCGGAATGTATAGTGCTTCATCTACTTTACTTCCCGGCTTACCTAAATGAACGGTTGTACGCCTAAAATTTCCGGGATCTTTCTCTTTTCCTCTTACGGATGAAAGAAGGGTTCTGTGTAACGCTTTGACCAGGTTCTCACCTGAAGGTTTTTTCTTCAGATATTCAATCGATTCATAAATCGCTGTCCGGTAATTCAACACTTCCAGGATATCAGGATCTTCCTCTTTTTTATCTCCGGCTTCGTATCTCAACACTTCTTCAACCGTTGTCTGTGTCCCCTCAATCTTCGAACTGGCTACCGCTTCTTTGTTTAGTAAAGGAGCCACAATCAGGTTCGGGTTGATCACATCCCGATACATTCTTCCTTTTAGTTCTCCAATGGCATGATAAGCCTCAGTAATTAACCTTAACGGAGGTTGTATATCCCTCTCAGGAGGCAGTAAAGGCAAGTTATGATGATTAATTTTTTCCATATTCTAACAGATTGGATTATAAAACACCTTATTCTAATATATACCGTTTCATTAGAATAAGAAAACCTATATTCCAATGGACTGGAATAAGACTACGCCACCAGCTCCTCATTCATCTCTTCAATAATGTCATCCATATCATCTCCAAACAGCCGGTACATTTTCCCGACCCCGCCTTTGGCATCAAAGGGTGCATAATCAAGGTCCTCACGGGTGAAGTGTACCGAGCTGGCAATATGATCTTTGATCATCCGCAGCCACTCCATCTGCTCTTCACTGAATTTCAGCTTTCCCGCCTGTTTGCCAAATACCCAGTCCTGGAAGTTTTTGTTCACGGTTTTGTCGTACGGTGTAAGCCGGTCATCAATTCCCGATGCCGTGCGGATCAGGGAGACAAGTGCCACAAGTTCATTTTTCGGTGATGTTCCGGCGGCTCCCTCCGCCTGCTCCCAGGCACTCCACACATTCAGCGGGGCCATGTGTGGCTTTTTCTGCCGGATCAGGTCGAGCACTTCTTTTACCATTTTGTAGGTTATCTCACGGCGCCGGTACGGTTCGTTGTAAAAAATCTTCAGCGCGGTGATCTCGTTTTTATGCTCCTCAAGAAATGCCTTGAAATCCTCCACAAGGGTTTCTGCCCGCTTTTTCTGATCCTTATCCCATCCGGCATGAGTCACTTCGTCAATGTTCACCACGTCAATAATCTGTTCTTTGATTTTTCGCACATTGTCGATGTATTCGATGATTTCTCCGGTGAAGGTGGTGGAGGCTTTATCTATCAATTGCTTTTGGGCTGCTTTTGCATCACCGCCTGTTCCTCCTTCACTCTCCGGTTTGGCTGCAAGATCTTCAATTGCATCGGGGTTGAAAGCATCGAGCAATTCATGAGTTACCCGGTTGATGCTCTTACCGGTTTTTTCTTTGAATTCTTTTTTGTCAGTATCATCAAGCTGCTTTTCGAGCCAGGCAAGGCGGTTGGCGGCAGAAATAAAGAAATCCTCGTCTTCGCTCCCCATCATAATACCCATCAGCAGGTCTTTCATCGGTACGGTTCGCTTCCGTTCCAGCGGCCGGCTGTCGGTCTTCACCGATTTGGTCACTCCAACAGCATCCACAATCACAAAGTGGGTTTTATCAGTTTTGGCTGATGGTGTTACGCGGATCAGCCCCTCTTTGTCGAGCGTTCGGGTACCCCGGCCTTTCATCTGCTCAAAGTAATTGCGGCTTTTTACGTCGCGCATAAACAGCAGGCATTCCAGCGGTTTTACATCCGTGCCGGTGGCAATCATATCCACGGTAACCGCAATGCGAGGGTAGTACTCGTTCCGGAACTGGGCCAGCACAGACTTGGGATCTTCCTCAATTTTGTAGGTCACTTTTTTGCAAAACTCATTGCCCTCGGCAAAGTCCTCACGCACCATCTGGATGATGTCGTCGGCATGGCTGTCGGTTTTCGCAAAAATGAGCGTTTTGGGAATTTCGTCCCGATCAGGAAAAATCTCCGGCAGCTTCTCTTTAAAAGCCCGAATAATATTTCTGATCTGGCTTGGATTTACAATGTCTTTATCCAGTGCCGTACCGGTATACTCAACTTCATCTTCCAACTGCTCCCAGCGTGTTTTCCGGGTCAGCTTTTCACGCTTATCCACGAACTCTTCGGCTTCAATCCTTGCGCCTTCTATCGATATCTTTGTCTCAATCGTGTACACATCGTAGCCCACATTCACCCCATCGGCTACGGCTTTTTCGTGCGAGTATTCACTTACCACGTTTTCATTGAAGAAAGCGAAAGTGCGTTTATCGGGAGTTGCGGTAAGCCCAACCAGGAAGCTGTCGAAATAATCCAGAACCTGTTTCCAGAGATTATAGATCGACCGATGGCACTCATCAATCACAATCACATCAAAAAACTCAACCGGGATTTTTTCGTTATAGATTACCGGCAATGGCTCATCCGGCATAAATCGCTCATTGGGGTTTTCCTCATCAATTGAATCGTCAATCTCTTCACCTTTCATCATCGAGTAGAGGCGCTGAATGGTGCTGATCGTCACCTTATTGTCGGGTGCTACATAGCTCGACTGAAGCCGTTGTACCGGGTAGAGCTCGGTGAATTTTCGATTATCATCGGAGGGAGTATATTGCATGAACTCCTGCTCGGCCTGCTCTCCCAGGTTTTTGGTATCCACTAAAAACAGTACCCTGTTCACTCCGGCATGCTTCAGCAACCGGTAGATGGTTGTAATGGCTGTGAACGTTTTTCCGGAGCCGGTTGCCATCTGTACCAGTGCTCTCGGACGGGCTTCTTTAAATGACTGTTCCAGCTTTTCGATGGCAGAAACCTGGCAATTCCTTAATCCTTCCTTATCCAGTTCTGGTAATCCTTGCAGCCGTTCGCGGATGGAACGCTGTTCAATCCATTTTTTCAGAGTACCCGGCTGATGAAATGAAAAAACTTCCCTTGATCTTGGTTTGGGATCGCGTCGGTCGGTAAAACGGGTAATTTCACCTGTACTTTCATAGACAAACGGCAGATCTGCTTCGCCTATATGCTTCAGTCCACTGGTGGCATACCCAAGTCCCTGATCTTCCACTTTTGTGATCCGGTGTGCCTCATCCTCCCGTTTGGCTTCAATTATACCAACCGGCTTCTTATCCACAAAAAGAACATAATCGGCAGGACCGGCTTCGGTGGGATATTCCCGAACGGCGATTCCCCTGCCGGCTCCAAAATGGATTTTTTTGTAATTCTGGACAGACCATCCGGCCTGCTTAAGTTTACGATCAACCTCCTGTCTTGCAATTTGCTCCGGTGTTAAAGACATGCACTCGTAAATTAGTTAGAACGTATTGCGAGTAGTATAGCAAAATCTTTGTAAAGGTTAGAATTAGAATTTTAGTGCAACTCCGTATCAATAAATCATCAGGATTACCAAAATTTCAGATCTGTTTCTCAACCTGTACTGATAGTTATTAACTTTATTAAAAAATTCTTCGGCACTGCAAAACGAATCAATTCTTCGCAACCCTAAGGGAAAAAATAAAAAAGCCGTGAACGAATTTCTCCGGACACGGCTACCAATGAGGCGTTGTTTGTTATCGCCAGCTTTACTCAATAATCGGTTCGGCTCCACGAAGTAAATCTGTTTTTTTTATTCTGAGATATGTCCGTTCCGGTACGGTCGGGTTTCTTCCGCTCCAGTTAATTGTAATCATGAGCAGCTCATTCTCGTCCAGAGATTGCAGCGTGGGGCCGTAATTTGCAACGGTGTTTTTCAGCTCATCCAAAAACCGGTCCACATCATCAGACAGGTCTAAGGTATCTTGTTCGGCAAACCGGAATTCAAGCTGCCTGCGTACATCTTCTCCCTGCTGACGGGCTTCTTCTGCCTGAATTCTGATTTGCTCCAATTGTTTTCTCAGTTCCTCAGAATCAAATCTCAGGCTGTCACGCATTTTCTGGATGGAAATCCGCAGAGAATCAGCATCAAAATTGAAAGTGGGTGAGTGGACGTAGCTATCCTGATCGTTATCGAGCATGTGTGTAATATCACCAAGATCAATCTCAATATGCTGGACATCTCCAAAATCGGTATCATCTATCATCCGGCCGATCTGCTGAAGATTAGAAAAAGCAAAACTTCGTCCCGTGCGCACATTTACGGAATAATGAACTCCAAGGCCGGGCAGATATTCAACAGAAGGTTTTCGGCTCACACGAAGGTGCTCAGACCCTGTATTGCTCAACGCAGTTTCCAGAACGGATGCAAAAATATTCTGATCCTGTGCAATTTCCGTTTCGGACAAATCAAACTGCTGAATTCTGCTGATTAGCTCACTATCGGAAATTTCACCCCGTGTGTGCCGCTGTAAATCACCATAAGAAACCCACATGGTTATATTTGGAATATCGGCTTGTCTGTCATCCCGGATAATCCGTACAACCTGGCTGCGTGGGCTAAAAGTCAGCCGCACTTCTTCATCAGGACTCAAACCACGAAGCTGGGCGGCATACCGGGTAAAATAGTCCAGCATACGCATCTCAACCCATTCCTTGTCGATCATCTTTTTTTCATCATCGGTTCTCTGATCGT
>SLPZ01000111.1 GCA_007131725.1 Balneolaceae bacterium | reverse complement strand
ACCGGCAGTATCATCTCTTCCATGGATGCACCTCCGTGCTGAAAGGTATCCCGGTAACGGTTCTGAAATTTGTTGTAGTTGTTTGGATAGACAAAGAAATAATCTTCTTTGGCAATGATGTACGAATTGGCGGGGGGATCGACCGGCAACTGGTATGCCTCCGGCTTATCGATAAAAATAGCGGCACTTTCCTGCGCTTTTAAATTACGGCCGTATTTATACCGTAGGTTGGTTGCCGCATCTCTGTCTCCGAACACTTTGGTATCCCGCATGGAGCGTATCGAACCGTGATCTGTTGATACCACAACCGTCACATTCTCTTTGGCAAGTTCTTTGAACATCCTGAACAGCGACGAATGCTGAAACCATGTTTCAGTAAGTGACCGGAATGCACTCACATCAGGGGCAAGTTGTTTGAGCACTTCCGAATCAGACCGGCTGTGAACCAGCGTATCCACAAAATTGTAGATGATGGTGGTGAACGGAGTTTGCGTATAGTTTGAAATTTTATCAACAATCCGGTTTCCCTCATCCGGCTGGATGACTTTCTCGTATTTCACCTGCTCGGACAATTGATTTCGCTTCAGAAATTTTTTGAGAAGCTTTTCTTCATGTCGGTTCAGCGACCGCTCATCCTGGCCCATCTCCCAAAGCTGCGGATAGCGTCGCTGAATTTCGAGCGGAAACAGACCTGAAAAAATGGAATTCCTGGAAAACGGGGTCGCCGTGGGAAGGATGGAATAATAAAAATCGGTTTCTATGCTGAAGAAATCATTCAGCTTGCTTTGAAACAGCAGCCACTGATCATAACGCATGCAATCAATCAAAAAGAAAACAACGGTCTCATTCTTTTTCAGATGTGGAAAAACCTTTCGTTTCAGCAGGTCAGGACTCAGCGTGGGATGTTCATTTTCAAGCCGTTTCAGCCAGCCTTTATACTCCAGTTTTACAAAGCGTCCGAACGCCTGATTGGCCTGCTGAAACTGATCTTGCAAAACCTGCTGCAGGGCTTCATCACCATTTTCGAGGTTCAGCTCCCAGTGCGTCAGCGTTTTGTAAATATCAATCCATTCCTTCCAGCTTGTCTGCTCATTAAATTTGGCTGATAGTTCGTTAAAATTTTTCAGGTAGGTTTGAGCCGCCTTTTCGTTCTGAATTCGTTTCTTATCCAGAATTCGTTTAACGGTGAGTAAAATCTGGTTCGGGTTCACCGGTTTGATGAGATAGTCAGAAATTTTATTTCCGATCGCATCATCCATGATCGATTCTTCTTCGCTCTTGGTGATCATCACCACAGGAATTGAGGGCTGTATGTTCTGAATTTGCTCAAGCGTTGCAAGGCCGTCCATTCCCGGCATCTGTTCATCCAGGAAAATAATATCAAAACTGCGGTTTTTTATGAGTGATACAGCGTCTTCCCCATTGGTTACCGGTGTAACTTCGAAGTCTTTGTTTTCTAAAAATATGATGTGAGATTTTAGCTGATCAATCTCATCATCGGCCCATAAAATTTTACTTGGCATAATCTGAGTTTTGCATAGATTCTATTTAGTGTGATTCTATCAGAACAACTTCAACAATCAAAGAAATGTTTCTGACCTTCTCGAATAAAGCATCTTTCCTGATTCCCGCTACCTTAAAATAGGGAAAGCTTTTCGCTATAGAAACTTACTTTTATACGTTTTAAAGGTTTTTTTATTGAGATTCAAACCGGCTTGTTAAGAGATGATTGCATCTCAAATCTCACCACTTCTGATATATTATTTCAGTCCAATAAATCCACATAATTCAGACCATGTACGCTCAAATATCACAATGCAATGACCGAAAATTTTTAAATCAGACAAAAAGGTCGCCTATAAAATATTAATTTGAAGCACTTTACACCGATACTAATAAAAGTTTTTTCTCAGATTTAGAAAGAGCAAAAAAAACAAACCTCTGAGCCCATCTGCTGTTGCCAATTCAGATAATTTATCACAGGTTAATTCAGTGCAAAACGCTAAAATAATTTAACATCAAAATTGTTCACTGGAATTCTTGCGATCTACTGATCAAATTCCTAAAATCTACGGAAGCGCTTTTCAGCTCATATCTCAAACAAAAATGGAGTATATAGACTATGACAAAATATCTGATTCCATCTCTGCTTTCTTTGCTATTCGTGCTGGTAGTTATTACCCCCGGCCAGGCACAGGACAGTGAAATACGTATGTATGTAACATCCAGCGGAACCCTGGAACTCGATCAGGGTTGGCTCACCGCTATGACAAATCACGGCACACGGATTGACATTCCTGTCCCGATGTATATCATCGATCATCCGGAAGGCCTAATTGTTTTCGATACCGGAATGAACATCAACGTAGTGCCGGACCATGGCGAGGAGTACTGGGGCCCTGTAGCCCAGGCATTCACTCCCACCATGACACGGGACCAGGGCATTGATGAACAGCTCCAGCAAATCGGAAAAACAACATCTGATGTGAAATATGTAATTCATTCACACTTTCACCTCGATCATGCCGGAAACATCAATATGTTTCCCAATGCTACCCACATTGTTCGCAAAGCAGAACTGAAAAATGCCTGGTGGCCCGAGCAGTTCCAGCGTGCAGCTTATGTTTTAGATGATTATAAAAACACCCGAAATTTCAATTTCATTGAACTGATTGACGATCTTGACCTGTTTGGTGACGGCACCATCGAGCTGATTGACACAAAAGGGCATACGCAAGGCCATCAATCGTTAATTGTTCGTTTGCCGAACACAGGTACTGTAATTCTTGCCGCTGATGCCGCTTACATGCCCGAAAACCTTCAGGGCACCATTCCGGGTATTGTGTGGAATGTGGAAGAGGCTATGAACTCCATTGAACGAATGAAGATGATTCGCGATCGTGAAAACGGAGAAATCTGGCTCGGCCATAGTATGGAACAATTCCAAACCCGGCGACTTCTGCCCGAATATTACGATTAATGACTTTTCAAATTCTCCGGGGCTGGCGCTCCGGAGAATTTTTATCTGTTCTCATCAGCTCAGAAATTTAACAATGAACCTACTTCTTTTGCTCGGCATCATAATACTCATCTACTGGGTGTTTGGCATTTACTACATCTCACAAAAAGAGGACTGGACATAAGTAAGTACGTAATTTTGCATGGAAGAACTCACTATTGGTAACTGGGCGTGGTTCTGGTTAATCTTTTTTATTGTCGGGACACTTGGAATTGGTGTTTACGCCATGACCAAAACCAAAACTGATGAGGATTTTGCAGTAGCCCGAAAATCCTACGGGCCTTATATTCTCATCCTGGCACTGGCATCCACCATTGCAAGCGGCTCCACCTTTATGGGAATTCCCGGACTGGCCTATGATAAAGGCTTTCCCGCACTTTGGTATCCCGCTATTTACCCAATTGGTATCTATCTCGGATTGATTTTATCCGTACAGCTTATCAAACGGGCAGGTGATACGTTCCGGTCCAACTCACTCCCTGAATTTTTAGGCCAGCGGTTTGACAGCGACTTTCTCCGGGTTGGTTTTGCCCTGCTTTCACTATTGCTCATTTACTATGTAACCGCGCAGGTTGTAGCTGCAGCTACCGCTTTCGAAGTTATGCTCGGGGTTGATTATACCTGGGGCGTGATTGTTACCGTCATTGTTATCGGAATTTACATCACTATCGGCGGCTCTCATGCCGATATCCTGACCGATGCATTTCAGGGCGGGTTGATGCTGCTGATTGCTCTGATCATCACCGTTATGTTTTTTCTGGGAACCGGCACAGAGGGCGGGGCTGCAGGCATCAATACCGCAATCGAAGCGCAGGATTCCAGTCTCTCGTGGGATAATTATTTTTCACCCGGAGATCCCATTTTCGGCAGTTTCTGGCTGGTTTTATTGATGTTTATTGCCCATTTGCCTTTTGCTATGAACCCGCATATCGGTAATAAAGCCTTCGCTCTGAAAGATTCTGCACAGTTGCGAAAATTTCTGATTATGGCCATTCCCATTGGTTCCATTCTCGGTTTTGCCGTTTTGGGCGGCCTGCATGCCCGTGCTCTCATCGGCCCAGACCTGAGGCCAGACGCCGCCATCCCGGCACTTTTTATTGAACTTTTTCCACCGGCCATCGCGGCTTTTTTGGGTATTGCCATCCTTTCTGCCATCGTTTCAACGGCAGACGGCCTTTTTGTATCAATCGCTGTAATATTCAGTAACGACCTCTATCGCAAAACATTCGCTCATAAAATACATCCACACAAAAGCGAGAAAAAGATCGAAAAAACAGCACTCAATATATCCAGAGTGGCAACCGTCATCACAGTTTTTGTGGCAATGTGGCTGGCCTGGAATCCGCCAGATTTCCTTGCAGTACTGCTCTGGATTGGCGTAGGCGGAATTATGAGCGGCGCGGCAGGCCCTCTTGTCATCGGTTCGATGTGGAAGCGCTCAACCAAACCCGCAGCCATCGCTTCCTTTTTGGTGGGTGTAATCAGCTATGCTTCAATGTGGCTGATTGTGGGCTGGCAAAATCCATTCGGAGCAGCCGGTGTATGTGTAATTTTGGCTTCCATCGTAATGATTGTCGTCAGCCTGTTCACCGAGCCGATGCCGGAAGAAAAACTAAATGAAATTTTCAGCCCGGTAAGAAAGTAGTATCTCATGAACCTGAATGCAGTTGATGCCACGCTAAATAAAAGTCAGATCCGCTTTGCAATTAAAAGTGCATATCCGTTTAAGCGGTTTCTGAACCGTTTCGACCAAAACGGAGATCTCGTGATTTGGTATCCCCGGTATTATTTAACGGTTCGCATAGAAATGGATACGTACCTGAAAAAAGGATTGCAGTACAGCGACCTCGTTGCAGTTGATGCGCTACGTCCCCTGAGTGAACGGGTAACTTCGTTACCAGAATTTTCCGGTAATTATTCTGGTGAAGGAATTTTCCCGGAACCAAAAATTTCAGCCAAAGATGCCGAAAAGGAAGCTATAGATCTGATAAAAGGTATTGTATTAAGCCGCAATAAATTGCTGAAAGATTACCATATTGAGTGCACGGACAGTAAACTGGTTCACCTGAAAACTTTTGTGGTGAAGCTGAAAAACCGAACTGCAGCCGAGTGGCTCTATATCGACGAGCATTTTCAGGCTGCGTGTGCGGTTCAAAAACGTCCGGAAATTCTGAACTGTCTGAAAAGTTGCTGACAGTTGCAGATGAACACGTTTACTCAAAATTTTTAAATCCAATGAAATCCATTAATCACATTCGAAGTTTACTTTTTGTACCGGCCGGTAAACTGGACAAATGGAACAAAGTGGTTGCAGCCGGAGCGGATATGCTCTGTATCGATCTCGAAGACAGTGTGCCGTCTGGAGAAAAAAATCAGGCAAGAGATGCAGTAGAGCAATTTCTGCAAAACAGGGAACTTAGCCACCCACTGGTAATCATTCGGATCAACTCTCCTGAAACTGAAACCGGAAATCTGGACCTGGACATGATCCGTGAACTTAATCATCTGCCGGACGGCCTGATGATCCCCAAACTGAATGAAGCCGCGGTGATTGAAAAACTGGCAAAACAACTGATCATGTTCGGCAAAAAAACAAATCTCATTCCGCTCATAGAAACGTCCAGGGCTCTGGAAAATGCACGGGACATACTGGATCAAAAATTGGTGGCCGGGGCTGTTTTCGGCGGCCACGATCTGGCTATGGAACTCGGCTGCTCTAAAGAGTGGGGGGTGTTAGCCGCTTATCGCTCGGAATTTATCCGGGGTGCGGGCGGGCTGAACCTGAGCCTGATCGACATGCCGTGGTTCGGCCTGAATGATGCTGACGGGCTTCGCAATGAAACGGCCAACTGCAAGCGCTTTGGATTTACAGCCAAAGCAGCCATTCACCCAGCCCAGATCGATCCCATCCACTCGGTGTTCACCCCAACATCAGATGAGGTTGCCGAAGCAAAAGAAAAGATCCGGGTATTTGAAGAACATGGCGGCCATGCCGTAGCCTGGAAGGGCACTGTGCTGGAACCCCCCGTAATTGAAAAGGCCAAACGGATTGTTGAACGTGCAACAAATTTAGACCGCTGAAAATCCCTGAATATAACTGAAATATCATGATTATCGACCTGAATAAAACCCATGAAGAGCTCCGTGAAAGGGTTCGGAGCATCACAAATAAATATCCCGACGAGTATTGGCAGGATCTGGACGAAAACCGTAATTATCCTTCCGAATTTGTAGATGAACTAAGCCAAAGCGGGCTTCTTTCTGTTTTGATTCCAAAAGAATACGGAGGCGAAGGCCGCTCGCTCACAGAAGCGACCGTAATT
>SLPZ01000076.1 GCA_007131725.1 Balneolaceae bacterium | reverse complement strand
TGAATTAATTCTGTTTTGAAAGAACTTTCGGTGATTTGAAATCGATAGGCGGCATTCCGGAATTGCTCTTCAAGATTTTCCCTGAAAAGATTAACCGGAACGGCCTCAAAGCTGAAATCGGCATGGCCGATAGCCGTTGCTACACGAAACCTGTTTAATTCAAAATAGCGATCGTCGTTGTAAAACTGACCGCTCAGTTGAACAAGTTCGTATGGGCTGTCGGGAATGTCTGCAACAAAATTCGGCAGCTCAAATAATATCTGGGAATCCGACAGTTCCAGATAGATATCAAAGTTTACGTTTTCGATGTGCAGGGGTGAGGGTAGTTCTAAATCCTCGGGAAATCCGATGGAGGAATCGAACGAAATAGCACCTTCTTCTATCCCCATCGAGGGAGCAAAAATGTTTAATTCCTGTAGTAACCGAATATCATCCGGCTGACGAACCTGCCTGGGTTGCCGCTCTTCTTTGTGTCGAAAGGCTGTATATAAAGCTAATTCCTCATTTTCATCATATCCCACCTGCACATCAGGTCCCTTTATCTGCAGGGAAGTGATGGAAAGATTTTGGCGCAGCAGCTCCCACCAGTTTATTCCGATTAAGGCCTCATCAAACGAAACAACCGGGTTTAAACTGTCGGATGGTGCAAACACTTTTACACCTTGAACCCTGGCATTAAAGGGTAGAAATCCTCCAACCCTGTCAATATGCAGGCGTCCCTCAAACTGTTCGTTGAATGTCTGGGTAACTTCGTAATTGATGTACGACTTACTCTGGGGAAGTTGCAACAAAACAACGATAATTCCTGCCAGAATCACTAAAACGGTAAGCACCCAAAAGAGGGTGTTCCAGAAAATTTTCCAGATGGTATGTAAAAAACGGAGTATCAACTTTTGAAGATAACTTCGATAATGATTTTGTTATGGTTCGAGTTCGTCTAAAGCAACAGCCCACGCCTGGTGGATAAGTTGAGTATCATTAACAGCTTTCAAAACGGGATGTTGCCACTTTTCCAGTAAAACAAAGTTTATATCTTTTCCGGTTCTTTTTTTATCAGAGTGCATAAATTGCGTCAACTCTTCCAAAGATAGCCTTTCTTTAGAAACTCTGTATGTATATAAAGAACGAAACTTATTGAGATAATCTTCTGTGAAAAAGCTGCCGGTCAGCTCAGAAAGTTTTTTTGCTGCAAGCATCCCCAGGAAAACGGCTTCACCATGGCTGATGGTATCGTAATGACAGGCTTTTTCCAGGGCATGGGCAAATGTGTGTCCAAAATTAAGATAAGCCCGGATTCCGCCCTCGAACTCATCTTGTTCCACGATTTCCGCCTTTATTTTTATACAGGTTGAAATGAGTTCGTTCAAAACAGATACATCAGCAGATTTAAATCCTTGATCCAGGAACATTTCGGCCATACCAAAAATCTTTCGGTCTTTGATGGCGCCGTATTTCAAAACTTCGCTGAGCCCGTTTATCCATTCTCGTTCCGGCAATGTGTCTAAAAAAAGAGTATCGGCAATCACTGCCGCGGACTGATAGAATGCCCCGATCAGGTTTTTACCGGCTTCATGGTTAATGCCGGTTTTTCCGCCGATTGAACTGTCTACCATGGCAAGTAATGTGGTGGGGATGTGGATGAGCGGCAGGCCCCGTAATGCTGTTGCCGCGGCGAAACCACCAACGTCTCCGGTTACACCGCCTCCGATCACAATTAGCGGGGTGTTTCTTCTAACGCCATTATTCAGCAAAAAATCGAGCATTCCGGAATAACTCTCCAGGGATTTACTTTTCTCACCTTCCGGAATTTTCATGTGCTGAACAGTACCGCCGGTTGAATGCAAAACAGGTTTGATTCTTGACCAGTGATGTTTAAAAACGTTTTCATCTATTAAAACAAACAGCTTGTCGGTCGGATGATTTGAAAGTGAAGTTTCGAGAGCTTCACTCAGAATATCACGCCCTACATATGCAGAGTATCGTGAGCTGCTGGTCCGCACGGGAATTTCAAGGTTCATTCGCTTCTATTTTATTTATGATCTTTTTGGCAGCCTCGGTTTTCGGGCCGTTGTCTGTGGCTATGGTGAAATGAGCCATTTCATACAAAGGCATCCGCTCTAAAAAAAGTCGCCCGATGCGTTCTTGTAAATTGTTTTTGTAGTTGTTGATCATGGGGCGTTTATCGCTTCTTTTCAATCTCTCCAAAAGTACCGTAAGCGAAGGATTTAAAAAAATCAGCCAGCCGCTGGATTTCAGGAAATTTACAATTTCCCGGTTTTGCAGCGACCCTCCGCCAAGCGCCAGGATTCCCTTTGCTGCGGATGCATATTTTTTGAGTTCTCTTCGCTCTATTTTCCGGAATTCTTCTTCACCTTTTTGTTCAAAAATTTCGGGGATTGTCATTTGTTCGGCTTCTTCAATCAGGTCGTCCAGGTCAGCAAACGGCAGATCCAGCATTTCGGCAAGTGTTTTGCCAATGGCAGATTTTCCGGCGCCCATCATTCCGCACAAAAAAATGGGTTTATCTATAGTTTTATTGCTCATGATAAAACATTTTTGGGTTCCACCATTTCAACCTCTTCTTTCTGAACTCTGACTGTTCCGGGAGGCGCCCCTTTGGGTTTGGTAACATACTTTCTTTTGGTGATAATGACCGGGGCTAGTCCCGATCCACGCGCTTTCGAATTCCAGGCGGCCAGAGAAGCGGCTTTTAATAGAACTTGTTTAGGCGGCATTTCTTTCTGGTTGTTCATCCGGACAACCAGGTGTGATCCGCTTACTCCCCTCGCATGCATCCATACATCTTCTTTGTGAGCGTCTGTGGTGAGGCGGTCGTTGCTTTTTGCATTTTTACCGATCCAGATTTCGTAACCGTCCAATTCAAATTTTCTATAGGGTGATTTTTTCTGTGTTTTGCCATCCGAAAGTATGCCAAGTTTCTCAAGCTGCCGGCGGTTTTCTTTCAGCCAGTCATCAAACTCATAGACCTTATCAATTTTATCCAAGGACTTTTTGACAGATTTCAATTCCTTCAAAACCTGCCGGGTTTCAACCAGCCGGCGTTCCGATTCTTTTACGCTTCTTTCTGCTTTGGCAGATTTTTCGTAATAAAGCTGTGCGTTTGCAGCTACAGATAAACCGGGCTTGACCGGAATTTCAATCGGTTTATTCTCATCATATAAATCGGGAAGTGTTACGGATTCGGTTCCCTGTTCAAGCTGGGTATGAGCGTTCGTCATTAATAAATGTCCCAATTTTTCGTACTCTTTTGCCCGTTCAAGTCCTTTGTCTGCCTTTTCTAACTGCCTGATGGCAGATTTGGATTTTCTGATTAAAGAATCAATTTTGGGTTTGATGGATTGAATTTTTGCAGACAGCCGCCTCTCACGCGATGTTTTATAGTACACATATTTTATGGCCTGATTAATTTCATCGAACACTTTTTTGTTTTCAACCGGCAGCATTTTTTCGGGTATCAGGCATAAATTGCCATCGGCCAGTACTCGAAATTCGGCATTTGTTTCCATTGCACGGGTCAACTTTATAGTCAGTTCGCTGATTTCTTCACTGCTTTTTGATTCCAGGTTGTAATGTTCAATGACGTGAGGAATAATCGGCCTCGGAAATTTTGGATTGGTTTGAATAATAGCTTTTTTTGCTGAGATGCCTTCTTTTGGTTTCTTTCTCTCAGCCGGGGCCTGCCTGGGTTCAGGAGGTTTCTTTCCTGTAAACTCGTCAGGAGACTTAAACGACCCGGTGATGATATTATCACGCACAAGAAAGATGTTTGGCTTACTGCCAAAAAGCTGAAAAAGCAGGATCGAATCGTTTTCAAACCGAAAAGAAATAAATCGATCGTTGCTGGCAAGTGATATTTCAGTTATCTTACAATCAGTCAGATCGTCGAAAAAAGCGGTTACATTCTGTTTTTTTGCCGGTCTATATTGGTCCATAAAAAGGGCCGTTTCGGATGGATTTGATGAGAAAATAAGACGCACTTTATTGTGGAGATCGCCGATAGTTGCTTCCCAGACGTTCTTGTGGGGAGAGATGCTGGAATAAAATGAACAGCCGGCACATTTGGCTTTTAGAGCCTCAGTTAAATATATTAGTACATAATAGTTGTTCATTCAATCAAGATTAATTTGAATAAATAATTAGCCAAAAATATTTATGCCATATCCGATTTTTCAGTCAGTAGTAAATAAAATTAATGGGTCACTAAACAAGAGAAATATAAACGTTGTAACATTTAAAACTTGGGAAGAATCCAAGATAAATGCAGCAGGACTTGAGATCGTAATTGACCTTTCTGACTCAACTAAGCATTTGACTCACCTGTCCATCAATTTTGACTGGGACAGTTTCCGTGAAGTTACCCTTGCCAATAAATTGGATGGTACTGACGGCCACCCGATGTTAAAGGCCAAACACCTGACCGAGGTAAACGTGTCTCCGTCGATTGATATTGAGCTTGTTTGGCACTTTGATGTAAATAGCTGCCAGCCTCAGTACGGCAACGAAGATGATAATTACAGAATTGAAATGGCCAGTGAATGGATGGACCGTGCCAGTAAACGGGTGAATGAACTGCTGCTTTCAGATGATATAATAACAAGATGGCACATCGAAATTGATGGCGATGAACACGGAAAATATTTAACTGCCATCAATCTTTTGTCTTATTTTCAGTTTAATATCGGAGAACTGGAAAGCCTGAATGAAGTTCACGACTATGTAGGCCGAAAATTGACTCATTTGCTTTATAAGGCAAACCGCATCATTAAAATTGCGGATGACAGTGTAGTAGTTCCGGCAGCTTAAACTGAAGCCAAACAAAAAAGGGCACTTAATTAAAGTGCCCGGAAAATTTTTGCTATTTCTTCTTCTTGTGCCTGTTTTTTCGCAGACGTTTCTTTCGTTTATGCTTAGCTATTTTTGATCTTTTTCTTTTCTTTCCGCTTGGCATGAAAAATCACCGGTATTTCTAAAATTAAACTTGCAGTTTCGAAAACCGACAGCCTTGGCCGGTAAACAGAACCGTAAAATACAAAATGTTTTGCACAAATCTAATCAAATCGTTTTTGGGTTCAGATCATTTAACAAGTTATTATCACATTGAGATATAAAATTCTTTATTTTCTGGCTTGCAATTATTTAAAGTAACGAGATATGCCCAATTTGTTTAAAGTAGCGAAATTTGGCGGCACAAGCATGGCCGATGCAGCCGCAATGACACGATGTGCAAACATTGTTGCATCCGATCCCGACAAGAAAATTATTGTTGTTAGTGCCACGGCCGGTACTACCAATTTGCTTACAGAACTGGTTACCGATATTTCTATTGAACAGCGGGTAGCCATTGCAGAACAAGTTCGCGATAAACATATCGCTATTTGTAACGACTTAAAAGAGCCCGGAAAAGTACTTGGAAAAGTAGAAGAACTGCTCGACGAGCTTTTGGCAATTGCGTCCCGCAAGCAAATTATGACAGGATTACTGCGGGATGAAATCTTTTCGTTTGGAGAAAGACTTTCATCCACAATATTTGCGCAGGTTTTGGAAGAGGTTTCCGGCAGCAAAGTGGTTTGGCTTGATGCCCGTAATGTAATTGTAACAGACAGTGATTTTGGCAGTGCAGAACCGATGCCGGACCAGATTGCCCACAAATCAGACGAGCATGTTCAGCCCGCACTGCAGCGCGGGCGTATCGTAACACAGGGTTTTATTGGTTCAAACCGCCAGGGTGTAACCACCACACTCGGCCGGGGCGGGAGTGATTATTCTGCTGCACTATTTGCCGAAGCTGCTGATGCCGATGTTCTCGAAATATGGACTGATGTTACCGCCATTTACACCACAGATCCACGAATTGTACCGGACGCGAAACCGATTACCGAAATCAGTTTTGATGAAGCTGCCGAACTTTCTGTTTTCGGGGCGAAAGTACTCCATCCTGCAACAGTGATTCCGGCCATAAGAAAAAATATCAAGGTTTATGTTGGTTCAAGCATGAATCCTGATGAGCCCGGCACCTGGATTGTAAAAGAAACCAAAAGCAAGCCGGTGATTCGTGCAATCAGCCTGAGAAGAAATCAAACCTTGCTCACAGTTCACAGCCTGGAAATGTTGCATCAATATGGATTTCTTGCAAAATTATTCAGCGTTCTGTCTGAACATAAAATCAGTGTGGACCTGGTTACTACCAGTGAGGTGAGTGTAGCTCTAACCCTGGATTCCGACATAAACACACCTGGCAAACAAAAATTAACAGATGAAGTGCTGGAGAAACTCCGGTCGTTTTGCGAAGTACAAATCGATCGCAATCTGTCATTAATTGCACTGATCGGGAATAACCTCGATGCTACTGCAGGGCTTAGCGGCCCGGTTTTTGGTTCACTTGAAAATATTAATATCCGGTTGATTTGCCATGGGGCAAGTTCGCATAATTTGTGCTTTTTGGTGTCAGAGTCCGAAGCAGAAGAAGTTGTTAATGTTTTACATAAAAAATTTATTAGTTAATGAAAAGATCAATTGATAACGTGAAATACTCCGTTGTGGGGACTGGTAAAACGGGAGGGACAGTTGTAAGCCTGCTGGGAGAAAATGCGGTTCCGTTCGATGAGTTCAATAAACCTACTGTTCAAAAACTGAAAGAAACCGATATTGCTATTGTTTTTGTGCCCGGTTCTGCCGCCGAACAGGTGTTGGATCAGGTGCTGGACGCAGGAATCCCGGCAGTTTGGGGAACCACCGGATACGACTGGCCGGATGATTTGCCGGATCGGGTGAAAGAGGTTGATCAGCGATGGGTGATCGGGTCAAATTTCAGCCTTGGAATGAATCTTGTCAGAAAAGCGATCAATATTCTGGGCAAAGGTTCTGATATGCTGGTTAATCCGAAATTTCACATCCATGAAGTACATCACACAAAAAAACAGGATGCACCAAGCGGTACAGCCCTCTCATGGCAAGAGTGGCTTAGAAAAGAAGCGCTGATATCCTCAGACCGGCAGGGTGATGTGGTTGGTATCCACAATCTTCATATAAAAACAGCCGAAGAATCGATTTACCTGAAACACGAAGCACACAGCAGACAGGTATTTGCCGAAGGCGCCGTCTGGACGGCCAATTATCTGCTGAAAAACCGATTCATTGAACCCGGTGTTTATCCATTCTCAGATATTTTTGACCGAGCATTCAGTGAGTTGATATGAAAAATGTAAAACTCTGGACAGCCCTGGTAACACCTCTGCACCAGGACGGTTCTGTACACTACGAAGATCTCGAAAAGCTGATACGAATTCAGGAAGATGCAGGCAATGGCGTTCTGATTCTCGGTAGCACTGGCGAAGGACTGGCCCTGGATGACGCCGAAAAACGTGAAATTGCAAAATTTACATCCGGATTGAACCTGTCTGTTCCGGTAATGGCAGGTGTTGGAGGATTCAACTTAGGCAGTCAAATCGAATGGATTGAATTTTGTAACGGGCTGAATATTGAGGCTTTTCTGGTGGTAGCTCCCTTATATTCAAAACCGGCATTTCACGGACAGAAGCAATGGTTTCAGTCACTGCTTGACGCTTCACATAAACCCTGTATGATTTACAACATTCCCTCAAGAACCGGGGTGAAAGTGCAGCCGGGCGTATTGAAAGAGCTGGACGGACATCCAAACTTTTGGGCAGTTAAAGAAGCCAGCGGCAGCATTTCAGAGTATCAGGAATTTCGTGAATCCGTGCCTGGTATACCGCTTTTCAGCGGAGACGATGCCATGCTTCCATTTTTTGCAGCAGCCGGTTCAGGAGGATTGGTTTCAGTGGCATCGAACGTCTGGCCAAAAGCCACCAGGTTATACATGGAAAAATGCATCAATGGCGATACACAAAGCCTGTTTCCATTATGGACGCACGCCGTTAAAGCTCTTTTTTCCGCTCCAAACCCCATACCTGCGAAAGTACTGCTCCATAAATCGGGTAGAATTTCTACATCAGCGCTGCGAGCTCCTCTAACGGCTGATGAACTGTCGTCAGATAAACTTCTTCTTGAAGCTGACAGAGCGGTAAACGAATGGTATCAGAAAAATAGTTAACAGATTAAAAAAAATATGGACTGGAAATCGATTTTAGACCAACTGGAACAGGGAACCATCCGGGCAGCAGAGCCTGAAGGGGATACCTGGAAAGCAAATGTTGAAGTGAAAGAAGCCATTCTTGCTGCTTTTAGAGAAGGAAGGAATGTGAATTATGGCGGTATTTACGATGGTTTTGTCGATAAACACAACCTGCCGCCAAGAATGTTTGATGAAACTGACGGAGTGAGGCTGGTGCCGGGAGGTTCATCAGTCCGGCGCGGGGCCTATGTTGGCAAAAGTGTGATTATAATGCCGCCTGCTTATATAAATACTGGCGCATATGTAGATGAGGGCGCGATGATAGACAGCCACGCACTTGTGGGATCGTGTGCACAGATCGGAAAAAATGTTCACCTGTCGGCCGGTGTTCAGGTTGGCGGTGTACTTGAACCGGTTGGATTGAGTCCTGTTGTAATCGAAGACGATTGTTTTATAGGTGCAGGTGCGGTGATTGTTGAAGGTATACTTGTAAAAAAACGCGCAGTTGTAGCGCCGGGTGTAACACTCTCAAAATCGGTGCCGATTTTCGATTGTGTAAACGAAACCGTTCTCGGAAAAGGTGCGCCAATTCCTGAAGGAGCCGTGGTAGTTCCGGGAACCCGGCCGTCAGGAAATGAATGGGCAAAAAAACAGGGACTGGCAATAAACTGCCCGATTATTATTAAATACAGAGATGAGGGAAGTGACGCATCTCTGGAGCTTGAAAACGCCCTTCGATAAAATTTTTTAAAAAAATCTGTAAGGGATCGGTTTTTTTCAGTTCTTATATATAGAACAAACAATAAAAAATAACGAGGTAATACTTATGAGTTCATTAAATAAAGCGATGATAATCGGAAGGCTCGGAAAAGATCCCGAGGTACGTTATACTCAATCAAATACAGCCGTTGCAACACTTAGTGTGGCAACTACTGAACGTTTCAAAGACCGGAACGGCGAACTTCAGGAAAGAACCGAATGGCACAGAATTGTAGCCTGGGGACGCTTGGCTGAAATTTGCCAGGAATATCTGAAAAAAGGTTCACTCGCATACTTTGAAGGCCCCATTCAAACCAACGAGTGGGAAGACAGAGAAGGTCAGAAACGATATACTACCGAGATTAAAGCGCTGAACATGCAAATGCTTGACAGCCGGGGTAGTTCGGACGGTGGACAGCAGCAGTCAGGCAAAAAAGCCGCCAGCACGGTAGAGATTGATGATTCTTTTGATGATATGGATGATGATTTGCCATTTTAATCAAACAGAAGTTTCGTAAATTTAAAGGTGACGGTCAAAACTTTGATCGTCACCTTTTTTTGTACATATTTATGTATCTGTAAATAAAAATAGCATCTTTGGATACATTAGACGAACCTCCGGGAAGCCCGATAGCCTACATATCGAAATATTTTTTGCTGATGATAGCCGAGCAGGCTGATACTCTTCAGCTTGGAGAAGTTGCAATCGAGCTGTTAGTCATGTTCCTTGGTCTGATTATCAGTGCGCTCTATTCCGGATCGGAAGTGGCTTTCTTTTCGCTGGTCAATCAGCTTGATAAATTAAAAGAAGAGGGAGATTATTCCCGGCAGGACTCCCGCATTCTGGCAATGCTCAATAAACCCAGAAGGCTGCTTGCCACAATTCTCATCGGGAATACTTTTGCCAACATTGTCAGTTCAGTACTGGCAGCAGTTATTGCAGGCAAAATTGCCATTCATTTCGGATTTTCGCTGGCACTGGTTTACACAATCGAAATCATTGTACTGACATTTATGATTTTAATTTTGAGTGAAATCACCCCGAAAATTATCTCTATCAACAATCCGCTGAAAGTTTCGCGGATGATGAGCGGATTCATTTATGTTAATTTTGTATTGCTGAGCCCGGTTTCAAAACTCATCGCCAACAGTACAATGACGCTGGAAAGGAACCTGCCGAGGCCTGATAATAAAATGACGGCACAAGACCTCAAAACCATGGCTGAAATGAGTGAAAGAGAAGGGTCTATAAAAGGAGATGAGCGAGAAATCATTGAAAATGTAATCGAATTCGGCAATATAACTGTCCGTGAGATTATGACCTCAAGGGTAAATATCGTAGCAGTAAATGTAGAAGCCACACTCCCCGAGGTTATTAACCTGATTCGTGAAAAAGGGCTATCCAGAATGCCACTGTTTGAAAATGACCTGGACACCATTCTGGGTGTGATTTATTCAAAAGATGTGCTTCCCTATATCAACACCAATCTTGTGAACAGCGGCATAAACTGGAAAACCATTGCAAGAAAAGCGCTGTTTATTCCGGCCACCAAAAAGCTGGATGACCTGCTTCGCGATTTTCAGCACGAAAAAACTCACATCGCCATTGTGGTGGATGAATATGGCGGAACCGAAGGATTGGTAACCCTGGACGATATTTTAGAAGAAATAGTTGGTGATATTGGTGATGAATATGATGAGGAAGGGGAAAAGCTCTACACTGAATTTAAAAACGGTATTTTTATTTTTGATGCCAAAATAGATCTCGATGATATGGATGAAATTCTGGACACTTCAATCTCATCTCCCGAAGACGAGTTTGAGACTCTCGGTGGCCTGATTTATCATCTCACAGAACGCATACCGAATGTCGGGGAGCGGGTTAAGTATAAAGATCTTGAAATGACCGTACATTCCGTAAAAAATAACCGGGTAAAGAAAGTGAGAGTTAAACCGATGTCCGGGCCGAAAGTTAAATCGATCTAAATTTCGGATTTTGTGAAAACTTCAAACATGCCGGTTGTTCAAAAAAATGTTTCCCTTGCTTCAATGAATACACTGGGTTTAAACGCAGTGGCTGCTGAATTTGCAGAAATTCATACTAAAAAAGACTTAGTATCACTGAAAGAAAGCGGATTTTTCGAAAATAGTTCACTTTTCATTCTGGGAGGCGGCAGCAATGTGCTGTTTAAAAATGAGATCTCGAAAACAGTGCTTAAAGTCTCGTTAAATGGAATTGACATCATTGAGGCCGGAGGGGAAACAGTATTGGTAAAAATTGGTGCAGGAGAAGACTGGCACCAATTCGTGCAATGGGCGGTAAATAACGGATACGGAGGTGTGGAAAACCTTGCCCTGATTCCGGGAACCGTAGGCGCCGCACCCATTCAGAACATCGGCGCATATGGAGTTGAGCTCAAAAAAGTTTTTGAAGAACTGGAGTTTTTCGAAATTCAAACCGGCAAATTTAAATCTTTTGCAGCCGATGAATGCAATTTTGGGTACCGGGACAGCATCTTCAAACGGGAGCTAAAGGGAAAGGTTGTTATAACAAATGTGACACTCCGACTTACAAAAAAAAATCACAAAATAAACATCTCTTATCGCTCATTGGCTGACTATTTGGAAAACAAACAAATTGACCAGCCCGATATTCGGGATGTTTTTAATGCTGTAGTAGCAATCCGCCGATCAAAACTTCCTGACCCCGAGAGCCTGGGCAATGCAGGTAGTTTTTTTAAAAATCCTGTTGTACCGAAATCTACTTTTAAAAAGCTGAGTGAACAGTATGACAAAATACCTCATTATCCTGTGAATGGTGAAAACGTAAAAATCCCGGCGGGCTGGCTGATTGAAAAAGCCGGATGGAAAGGTAAAAGGGTTGGAAATGTGGGTACGTACGAAAACCAGGCACTGGTAATCGTAAATCACGGAGGGGCAACAGGTGAAGAAATCTATCAGCATGCCATGAAAATTCAGAATTCCGTAAAAAAAATCTTTGGAATCAGCCTGGCACCCGAAGTAAACGTGGTTGAATAGAATGGCGGGGCAAGGAGAGATAATAAATGACCATCTTTTTACAGAGACGGTTTCTTGTCCGTTAAAATTCTCCTTTATTACAAAAGGAGGCTTAAGCATTGGCCAGCGTCCGGTTTACAGGCAGAGAAATAAACTTCATTTAAGGGATGCACTCGCTGTTCGTTTTGATGGCGTACGGCATACATCAGATGAAACTGAGCAGGCAATTTCAGAGACAAAAAGATGGCTTCAGCATGAAAATACCGCTATTTGCGGAGCTGTTATTACTTCTGGAAACCTGCTGACAAGAATCCCGGTTTTGGTAAAAAAAGGGGATATGCTTTTCATCATACAGGTTCACGGAAAACTCAGAAAACATGCTGAAGCCGAAACCATTTCTTATCCGGTTGCAAACAGAACCATTGCTGGATATTTGCTGAAAGCAGCCTGGCGCTTATATGTGGTTAAAGAGGTTTTTCCGGACATGCGGGTTGACGTTAAATTTTACTTTCCGAATAAAAATTTCCGGTCTGATGTAGAGTGTTTGCATCGTTTTGCAGAAGGTGATATTAATGCTGAAGGGTTTAAACAAAACCTTGCAAAGTTATTTAGAGCCGTAGATGCCACAAATGCCACGAAAGCAACAAATGAGAGTATGCCGGAATTGGCAACACATGCTGCATTTTCGGGACTATCGGTTTCTGAAGCTGTTGGTTTGATACAATCCGGTGGATTTAATGAAATAATGAAAGAAACTGATATCCACAGAGGCTGTAAAAACTGTGTATTCAGAAAAGGAAACAGTGATGAAAAAGGCTGCTGGAATTTGCATTTCAACCCCGGAGATATCCGGCATCCAAACCATCACATATTCGAATTAATTGGCCACGGAAACGATCGGGATTCCGGAAACAGGGCTTACTATCAGGAGCAACTATCAGTACGTGAAGGTTTCAATTCTTTTGAAAAAATAAGAAATATGGGTAGTTCCGTCATTACTGTTCAGCAGCGGAGGTTTCTGCAAATCCTGAAGATGAAGGGAGAAAAAATTCCATCTGTCTGGATTAAACCTTCGCTGAATATCCTGAAAAATCTTTCCCGGCCCATCCATTTCATCGATTTTGAGGCGGCCACTTATGCGCTGCCGATGAAAAAGGGAAGCGGCTGTTATGAGCCAACCTATTTTCAATTTTCGTGCCACAGCTTACAAGAAGATGGCACTTTAACATACAATGAATGGCTTGATGAGAACATTAACAGGTGTAATCCACACCTGGAATTTGCAGACAGGCTGGCTGCAATCCCGGGAATTAAACATGGAACCATTGTGCAGTATTCTCCATTTGAAAAACAAGCTGTAAATAACCTGATCAAAGAATTTGAGAAGTATAGGGAAGTTCATCAACTGCGGCTTGAAAAACTTCTGACTATAAGAGATTCCGGAAACAATCAGAAAAAAGACCGGTTTTTTGACTTGAGCAAAATTATCCGAATAGGATACTACAATCGCTTTATGGAAGAAGGGTTAAGTTTAAAACAGGTGCTTTCAAGTATATTAAAATGGGAAAAGGCCTATGGAGAGAAGCAGAATATTTTTGATGAAAATGATTCAAATGAGATCATAATAAATATTAGTGCAGAAAATCCTTATGAGCTTATCCAGCAAAAAGATTCTTCCATCACGGATGGTTCATCGGCAATGAATGCCTGGCTGGCTTTAAAAAACGGTTTGCTGGATGATGGAGAAAAAGAGCGAATTCCTATGATTTTGAAAAAATACTGTGCACTCGACTCTTTTGCTTTATACATTATCTATAAGCATCTGATAAAGGTTACAGAGTTTTCTGAGCATGAAGACACAATACTTTATTAAAACGTTTTATCTAAAAAAAGCTTAAGTCTTATATTACGACAAACAAAATAGTACTGGTATGAAACGACTCGTCACACTTCTCCCGCCATTTATTGCAATTATGCTGATCACATCAAGCTGCGTGGTTCAGGAAAGCCCAATTACCGGAAGCAAACGGGCTTACGCATATTCCTGGGACCAGGAGGTGCGGATTGGCCAGCAGGTTGACCGAGAAATTGTAGCCGAATTTGGTTTATTTGAGGATGAAGTGATCGATGCATATTACCAGGAAATGAGTAAAGCAATCCTGGAAAACAGCCACATGAGGCGCGAAGAAACTGCACAGCGTTTCAGGGAAACGGAGTTTACATTTAGGGTGCTGGACAGCCCCGTAATCAATGCTTTTGCTTTGCCGGGTGGTTATGTGTATGTGACCCGCGGATTGATGGCCCATATGAATAATGAGGCTCAACTGGCAGTTGTTATCGGGCACGAGATTGGACACGTTGCAGCGCGCCATGCATCACAGCGCGGATTGCAGCAAACCCTGGGACAAGTCGCCGTTATTGGCGGCGCCATATTGGGGCAGGAGCTTCTGGGTTTACCCGGAGAAAGCATTCTTAACCTGAGCGGACAAGCAGCGCAGCTCATATTTTTAAGTTACAGCAGAAGCCACGAAAGAGAATCAGACCGGCTTGGAGTTGAATATGCTGCAAAAACCGGGTACGCTGCTGAAGAAGGAGCCGCTTTTTTTACAAGCCTGAAAAGAATTTCCGAGCGCAGCGGACAGGCCTTGCCAAGTTTGCTGTCTACACACCCTGACCCGGGAGAACGTGAGCAGACCATACCAAGGCTTGCTGAAGAATGGCGGGAAAAAGGATACGAGCAGAACATTCGCAACACAGATAAATACATGCAAATGATTGACGGTTTGATTTATGGTGATAATCCAAGAAATGGATTTAAGGAAGATGGATTTTACTATCACCCTGAAATGGAATTTCAATTTACAGTTCCCGAAAACTGGCGACTGGTCAACCAGCCTACACAGGTGGTACTTGTGGGGCCTGAAAGCCAGGCAGTGATGATTCTTCGCATCGATCGGGAATCAACTTCTGCGCAGGAGTCGGTGAAGAGTTTTTTGGATGCCAATGATGTACAGCAGGCAGAAGAGCGATCAGCCCGAAGCAGCGGCAGCATCCCTGCTTACGAAGCGAATTTTTCCATACAGGATGGTGATCAGTTGCTGGGTGTGAATGTTTACGCGCTCGAATATGGAGACAGGGTTTACCGGTACATCAACTATACGGCAGAGCATCGTTTTGAAGATTTTAAACCCAACTTCGACAGCACCACAAGATCGTTTAATACTCTCAGAAATGATCGAATTCTGAATATTCAGCCAGTCAGGCTTCAGGTTACTCAAACCGATCGGCGTGCAAGGTTCAGTGATCTTCTTCCGGACAGGCTCCCGATGAATATTGATCCGGAAGAAATTGCGATTGTCAACCAGGTTCACTTGGACGAAATGATTGAGGCCGGAACGTGGGTGAAAATTCCTGTTCAATAATCAATTTATTTGGATGCTGATTAAGTAAAGCAGATGCAAATAATTCGGCTTCAGATGTTTTTAAAAAAATTAGCCTGCTGACGCAACCATCCCGCGTGACATTTTTGGTCGTGCGTTTTCTATTTTATCAATCAAAGAAATAAATTAAAGCAAACTAACTACAGAATGATAGAACGATATTCCCGGCAGGAGATGGCCGAAATTTGGACCGAACAAAATCAATTCCAGGCTTGGCTTGATGTAGAACTTGCTGCCTGCCACGCCTGGAGCAAGGTGGGAAAAATACCGGCTCAGGATGTCGATAAACTCTACGAAAATGCCTCGTTCGATATCAGCAGAATCAAAGAAATAGAAAAAGAAACCCGCCACGATGTTGTTGCGTTTACGCGGGCTGTTTCCGAAACACTGGGTGATGAAAAAAAGTGGGTTCACTACGGCCTCACTTCTACCGATGTTGTAGATACTGCCAACGGTTACCGTCTGAAACAGGCGAATCAAATTCTTGCAGATGGACTGGAACGGGTGATTAAGGCGCTGGCCGATAAAGCCACAGAACATAAATTTACCGTGATGATGGGGCGCACCCACGGCGTTCATGCAGAACCAACCACATTCGGGCTGAAGTGTGCTCTCTGGTATGCCGAAATGCAGCGAAATCGTGAAAGATTCATAAATGCGGCTGCTGATGTTGAGTTTGGAAAGCTTTCCGGGGCGGTTGGGACTTTTGCCCATATTCCGCCGGAAGTTGAAAAAATTACGTGTGAACTGCTTGGAATTAGCCCGGCTCCCATATCCACGCAAACGTTGCAGCGTGACCGCCATGCATATTACATGGCAACGCTGGCATTGATCGGATCAACCCTCGAAAAAATTGCTGTTGAAATCCGGCATTTGCAGCGAACCGAGCTTCGCGAAGCCGAAGAATTTTTCCGAAAAGGGCAGAAGGGTTCATCAGCTATGCCTCATAAAAGAAATCCCATCAGCTCGGAAAATATTACGGGCTGTGCGAGGGTGTTGCGCGGATACATGGTGTCGTCTTTCGAGAACATTCCACTCTGGCACGAAAGAGATATTTCACATTCGTCGGTTGAGCGGATCATTCTGCCGGATGCCACCATTTTGCTGGATTATATGCTTCACCGTTTTGCAGGTGTTATCGGTAAGCTCATGGTTTATCCGGAAAATATGAAAGAGAATATGGAAAAAACCCACGGCCTGGTCTATTCACAGCGCCTGCTGCTGATGCTTATTGAGAAAGGACTTTCGCGCGAAACAGCCTATGACACGGTTCAGCCGCTTGCCATGAAAGCCTGGGAGGAAAAACGGCCATTCCGCGAACTTGTTGAGGGCGATGCTACAATCAAAGAAAAACTGTCAGCACAAGAAATAGATGACGCATTTGATATAAATCATCACACCCGATGTGTAGATGAAATTTTTAAACGAGTGGGACTGGAATAAATATTGAATTAGGTGCAGGGCTTCAAAAACGTACAACGGGCAGTTTACTCTACGGAGTTTTACACGTAGTTGAGCCTGCCCGTTACTCAGAAATTAAAAATCCTGGAAAATTTAGATCAGGCTAAGGTTATTTGCACGAAAGTTCGATTCTTTGCTTGCCAAGCCTTTCCAGGCCGGACAAGCTGTCCAGCGTACAATGTACAACGGGCAGCCTGCCCGTTACTAAGAAATCAATCAAATCCATCATTTTTTCAATCACCCATATACCTAAAGATTCACCACATCCAAATCCTGTCCGTTTCAAAATTTATACATGCCGGACAAGCTGTCCGGCGTACTTTTTAAAAATTCCTAACACAGGGGTGACATATAGCTGTCACTTTTGCTTTGTATTCTTCATGTAAACATAAACAAAACCAACACCAACATGATGAATACAGCAAAAAAAATCACCCGAAAAAAAGTACAGAAACCGATTCTGCTTTCCATTTTACATCAGGCAAAAAGAGAGCACCGGAAAAGAGAACAGATGTTTGAACTGATTGGATGGGAAAACCTGCCCGAGGAGCTGAAAATGGAAATCGAAGCCGATGTGAAGGGTTACATCGAAGAACTGCACGGAAGATACTCTACCAACTGCCCGTTTGTTCAAAGAAGAAGAGAAAGTGTGGATTTTTGGGTTAAGAGTTACATGGACGGTATCTGCACATTGCAAACGGCTTTGGATGCCCTGAAATTGAAAGCAAAATGAGCTTGTTGATTACGACTGGGATTATCTCTTAAAACAATGTCAGTTTTTTGATTTAAATACACATTTTGGCTCGGCGAGGTCATTGGTCAATCAGAATTTTGGGTTAAAGAAGTTCGCGGGGATTTTTTATCTTTACGCAAAGTTAATCCAATCGAAAATTTTCATGAACAATTCCTCGCCCTTTTCCAGTATCACACGTCAGGGGCTTACCTATGATGATGTGCTGCTGGTGCCGGCATACTCCAAAACCCTGCCGCGTGATGCAGACACTAAAGTACGCCTCACGCCATCACTGACACTGAATATTCCAATTCTAAGCGCCGCAATGGATACCGTTTCTGAATACAGAATGGCCATTGCACTTGCCCGGGAAGGCGGCATTGCCATGCTTCACAAGAATATGTCTATCGAAGACCAGGCCGAGCATGTGCGGCTTGTAAAAAGAAGTGAAAGCGGCATGATTGTAGACCCTGTAACCCTGCCGCCCGAGGCCACTGTAAAAGATGCACGCACCCTGATGCGCAGGCATAAAATTGGCGGAATCCCGATAGTAGAAGAGGGGAACCGGCTGATTGGCATCGTAACGAACAGGGATCTTCGGTTTGAGCATTATGTGGATAAAAAACTTGGGAATATCATGACGAGTGATAACCTGATTACTGCCAAAGAAAACACCACGCTCGAAGAGGCCGAGGAAATTCTTCAGCAGTATAAGGTGGAAAAGCTGCCTATCGTCAATAAAGACAGTATTTTGGTTGGTTTGATTACGTTTAAGGACATTGAGAAAAAAATGAACTTTCCCAATGCCTGCAAGGACGATATGGGACGACTGCGTGTAGGTGCTGCAGTGGGAGTTACTCCAGAAACAATGGACCGGGTTGATGCACTTGTTGAGTCCGGAGTGGATGTGATAACTGTTGATACTGCACACGGCCACTCTCAGGGAGTGCTCGATATGGTGAAAGCCATCAAAACAAAACACAAAGATTTGATTGTGATTGGCGGAAACATTGCCACCCGAAACGCTGCCGAGTCTTTGGTAGATGCAGGCGCTGACGTTTTAAAAATTGGAGTGGGTCCGGGCTCTATCTGCACCACACGTGTTGTGACCGGTGTAGGAGTACCGCAGTTATCCGCCATCATGGAAGTTGCTGAATATGTGAAAGGAAAAAACATTGGTTTGATTGCTGATGGCGGAATCAAACAAACCGGCGATATTCCAAAAGCCATTGCAGGCGGAGCCGATGCAGTTATGATGGGTTCGATGTTTGCCGGAGTGGATGAAAGTCCCGGTGAAACCATTATTTACGAGGCCAGAAAATACAAATCATACCGGGGAATGGGAAGTATCGGAGCCATGAGAAAAGGCTCGAAAGACCGGTATTTCCAGGATGTTGAAGATGACCTGAAGCTTGTGCCAGAAGGGATTGAGGGCAGGGTGCCCTACAAAGGAACATTAAGCGAAGTTGTACATCAGATAGCCGGAGGGTTGCGTGCAGCCATGGGATATGTGGGAGCAGCCACGATCGATGATCTGAAAAAAGCTGAATTTGTTCAAATTTCTGCTGCCAGTTATAAAGAAAACCATCCACATTCAGTTCAGATTACAAAAGAAGCACCGAACTATTCTGTTTCCTGATAGTATAAAACATCGATGCAGAAAATTTAAACAGTTGAAGCCCGTTGCCGGCAGGCGTTTTTGCTGATCAGCTAATTATCCTATGTGGGAATTATTAAAAAAAATATTTTCAGAAAATGAAGGTGAAGTTACTTTAATAGTACTTGACGAAAATGAGCCCGACCTGACCAGTACATTCAAACTTAAATCGTTTGATGTGGTTAAAATTATACTGGTCGTTACAGTCATTTCGGTACTGTTAACGATAGCGATCTTTTTTATAACACCTCTCAACTCCATTTATCAGCAACGGCTGGACGATAATTTCAGGGATGAAGTAATTGCCATAAACGAAAGAGTTCTTGCACTTCAGGATTCACTGATTGCCCGTGAGATTCAGTTAAACGATCTTAAAGACTTTGTGAGAACTGTGCCAGACACAACCTTTGATGTAGATTCTTACGTCATTTCGGGCAGAACACCTTCCGAACGGGATAACTTTCTGCAACCGGGTACTACTTTTTCGTACGAATTGCTGACCCGGAATGACATAATGAGTGCCCTTCAGAGAGAACGATCACCGGATTTCCCAACTTCATTTCCGGTTCAGGGTACGATTACTCAGGGTTTTTCAACAGAAATTGGCCACTATGGAATTGATATTGCAGCCACAAGTAACAGCGAATTTCGGTCTGTTGCCGATGGCGCCGTAGTAAATACGAACTGGACTATAAATTATGGCTACGTGATCTATGTACAGCATGCCGATGGCATTGTAAGTGTGTACAAACATGCATCACAACTTTTAAAAGAAAAAGGGGATTATGTACTGAGGGGAGATATTCTTGGATTGGTGGGAGACCGTGGTATATTAAGCACAGGTTCGCACCTGCATGTAGAAATCTGGAAAAACGGAGTCCCCCAGGATCCAATGCTCTATTTTAATTAACAGTTAACGACATATTATGTTCAAAAATAAAAAATCAAAAATGTCAAACGGAAAAAATCAAAAATCACCATCATTAAATATGATAAGTGAAGGAACCAGAATAAAAGGCTCAATTAACTCTCAAAACGATCTTCGGATTGCAGGCAAGGTAGATGGAGAAGCACTTTGCAAGGGCAAGATTATCGTAACCTCAACAGCTCATCTTGATGGCAATGTAATTTCGGTTGATGCGGATATTGCAGGCACTATTGAAGGTACGATTAAGGTAACCAATAAACTTACACTTCGGCAATCTGCCAGGGTGGGAGGTGATATCTTTACCAAAGTACTGGTGGTTGAAGAAGGAGCTCAATTGAACGGAAGCTGTAAAATGGGATCGTTTAACGAATCGCTTGACGAACTTTCGGATGCCAAATTTGCCAACGAGACCCAGAAAAAAGAAGGTGAGACTCATAAAAAAGAAATAGCATAAGACCGATTGCTGCAAGATCCAAACTTTAAAAAATACGTTGAATACCTTGGCCTCGGTGCAGAAATTGCCGTAGCACTTTGTGTGCCAATTTTTCTTGGCTACTGGCTCGATCTGCGATGGGATACTTCACCATGGATGTTGCTGGCAGGTATTTTTTTAGGTATAGGTGTTTTAATCGGAATATTTGCGAGAGTCATCAAAAACGTGGGCAAAATTACTAATCGAAAATAGAAGAGAGTGGAAGGCTGGTTATCTGAAACAAACCGGAAAATTGTAACCGGTATTTCGGTGTATGCAATTTTAAGTTTAGTTCTGGCATACACTGTCCCTGAAGTGTCAGCATATTCGTGGATTACTGGGCATCTTCTTGGCCTGGCCGCGGTATTGTTTCATCTATTCAGTTCACAATTTTTAGGAAAACGCGGAGGTAAGAAATTTCTGAAAACCTATTTCTGGAGCCTATTTTTACGATTTTTGGTGGTATGTATTTTGTTTGTTTTGATCATTATCTGGACAAATATTGAAGAAATTAGTTTTACATTTAGCTTTGTTATTTCTTACCT
>SLPZ01000329.1 GCA_007131725.1 Balneolaceae bacterium | reverse complement strand
TTACCATTGCACTGATTCATCTTACAGGCGGTTACCTTGAAATTATGAGCAGTACCATCGCCCCCATTTTATTATGTGTGGGTGTGGCTGATGCCGTGCACATGATTTCAAAATTTGACGACTCAAGAGAATCGGGGCATGGCAAGAAATTTTCGATCATAGAAATGCTGAAAACCCTGGGAAGTGCCACTTTTCTCACAAGCATTACTACGGCTATCGGCTTTGCTTCCTTGCTGAGCAGCACTGTGGTTCCGATGAAAAAGTTTGGGATGTATACTGCCCTGGGAGTCATACTGGCTTATTTAATCACAATCGTGTTTCTGCCGGCAGCATTGAGCATTTCCCGAAAAAACCGGGTGGTTGATGAAAAATCAAGTGCATTCTATCCGCTGATTCACGGATGGCTGCAGAAAGTAACAGCATATAACCGCCTGCACTATGGCAAAGTATTGATTGGCGGTGTGCTTTTGACACTCATTTTTTCAATAGGAATGAAAAATCTGAATGTTGACAGCAGGGTTTTTGACGATGTAAGTCAGGACACCAAATTGATGCAGGACAACCGGTTTTTCGCTGAAGAAATATCGCCGCAGTTTCCAATGGAATTTATTATCGATTCCGGGTCTCCGGATGGTGCTCTCTCAGCCGGCCTGCTGAAAAAGGCCTATGAGTTAGAAGAAAAATTACTTTCTTATCCCGAAATACATCGTGTGGTTGGGCTGCACACTCTCATTGCTGAGGTTCATCGTCTCTTTTCTGATATTGAATATGAAGAAGAAATAAAATTACCGGAATCAGACCAGGCAGTGGCCCAGTATATTCTGCTGCTCGAAATCAGTGATGCTGATGAACTGACCCGTTTAGTTGATTTTGATTACAGGAAACTCAGAATCACTGCATTAACCGATGATGCCGGTTCCCAAAGAATTAATCAAATACGAGAAGATTTTGAGGGGCATCTTTATTCACTTTTCCCCAAAGAGGATGTGGTGATTACCGGCACAACCATTTTGAGCGCAGACCTCACAGAAAAGATTGTATATTCACTTTTCTGGAGTATTATTCTCGCTTTAATTGCCATAACCCTCATAATGGCCGCCCTGTTCAAAAATTTTAAGCTGATTATTATAGCACTTGTACCAAACCTGCTGCCCCTGATTGTGGTTGCCGGGGTGATGGGGTTTTTGAATATCGACATCAAACCTTCAACTGCTGTAATTTTTACCATTGCCCTGGGAATTGCCGTTGATGACAGCATCCACTACCTGGCAAGGTTCAGGATAGAGTTTCTTCGGAGAAAGGCAATGTTCCCTGCATTAAGAGCTACAACCATCAGAACCGGAAGAGCCATCATTATCACCAGCCTGGTTTTAATTGCCGGTTTCGGCACGCTTATTACAAGCCTGTTTACATCAACAGCAATGATGGGATTGCTGGTCTGTTCAACTATTTTTGCAGCACTGCTGGCAGACCTGTTTATACTTCCTTCCATGTTTTACTGGCTGCGTCCGGCTCTTGGGATTGTTGAAAATCCCCGATAATGGAAACAATCTCGCGGTGTATAACTTCCGGGGATTGTTCAGCATCAAGAACATGAAATCTGTTCTCCTCTCTCGCCAGTTGATCGTATCCGGCCGATACTTTTTTAAAGAAGTCGTTACCAGCCGATTCCAATCTGTCTTTTAAATTACCAGAGATACGCTGTTCAGCTTTTTCGGGATCTATTTTAAGATAAAAAGTAATATCCGGTTTGATGGCATGTGCAGCCAGCCTGTTTAATGTATGAATGCTTTTCAGGTCAGCAGAACCACGCCCATGTCCCTGATAAGCCGTTGTGGAGTCGAAAAACCGGTCCAGAATAACAATCTGATTTTGCTTAAGGATTGGCATCACTTTCTCACTGATGAGCTGTGAGCGTGCAGCAGAGAAAAGAAGCAGTTCGGTTACCGGGTTCATGTCATCGGTTTCATGCAACAGAAGCGAACGTATTCGTTCTGAAATTTCTGTACCGCCAGGTTCTCTGAATACAGAATATTCAATTTTGTTTTTGCTCAGAAAGGATTTTAACAGTTCTATCTGGGTTGATTTTCCACACCCGTCAATTCCTTCAAAAGTTATCAGCAAAGCAGATCAGATTAGAATTTAAAGTCATCCATTTCGTGAACCGGCTCTTTTGGCATAGCAAAAGCCAAGGCAATGTACACCAAAATAAAGGTACTTGAGCTTAAAAACACAGCAGCAACAAATATAAGCCGCATCACGGTAGAATTGATTCCCAGGTGTTTGGCCAAGCCGCCGCAAACCCCTGCAAGTTTTTTGTCGGTTCTCGATTTTGTAAGCTTATTGGATGTTTCTACTTTGAATGAGTCATACGATTTTTTTGAGTACGACTTCTTTTTCTGTGATTTATCTTTGTAGAGAAATTCATCAAGTTTGTCGTACGTTTCTTTTACTTGCTCTTTCTCTCTGATTTCCTGAACATCTTTCTTCCTACTTTTTGTAAACATACTAATCATCAGAACTGCCAGGATTGCACCTCCAAAATAGGGAGCCATTCGAATAAGGCTGTCAATAAAAGGGACAGACCCAAGTCCCAAAAATTCCGTTCCCACTGTATGGCCTACAAACGTTGCTGACAGTAATACCAAAACAAGCCCGGTAACAGTTGAGAAATTCCAGACACTTTCAGCGGGCTTTTTTTCCTTCTCTTCCAGAAACTCATTCAATGTGTTGTGAAGATCCTGTTGAGAGATATTTAACGTTTTTTCCATTTCCGGTGCCATACTCTGTTTATTGAATTTATTTTTCTAATCGTACGAATGAATCGTTTTTCAGTTTCGGATTTATCATTCAATCCTCTCATTCTCGGTAATCATAATATCCATAGGTACATCAAAAGGGTCAACAGGTAATTTATTTTCAGTGAGCTGGCAGGAAAAAAGCAATCCCATTTTCTTGCAATTGGACCGGTTCAGAAAACGGTCGTAATAACCCTGGCCGTATCCCAGCCGGTTTTTGTGCCTGTCGCCTGCTACCATTGGCACAAGAATTAAATCCAGCTCCGAAATATCTGCCTCATCGTTCGACCTGGGTTCAGGCACATTCCAGTCGTTCAGTGCAAGGTCGTCCATAGATTTCAAATAAATATGGCTGAGCTGTTTATTCCCCACCATTTTGGGAACTACTACTTTTTTTCCTTTTTGCAGGCTTAGTTTGATGAGATCCTGCGTGTAAACCTCTTTGTTTTCGATGATAGAAACATAGCAGTGAATGGTGCGTGCTTTGCGATACTCTGCAGATTCCAAAACTCGCTGAATGATCAAACGGCTGCTTTGTGATACATAATCATCAGAAAGCTCTTTTCTGATTTTTAAGTATTTCCTGCGAAGTTTTTTTTTCTCATCCAAAGGCCGGAGGTTTTTATAAGCGGATAATTTTATGAGAATCAGGAGATTCGTTTTCAAATAGTTCAAGCAGCCGATCCCAAACAGATGACCCGTATTTATTCATGATGTAAATGAATGCCACTTCTCTTTCCTGTAAATTTCGTTCAGGAAATAGATTGGCCTGGATTTTTCGAATACGCTTCAACTGCGTCTTTTCCTGGTCTTTAATCGACCGGTAAACTTTTCCCTTTAATTTGTCGAGCTCGGTAAAAAAAGCAGCTTTCACTTTTTCAGAGCTTTTTTTCAGAGTGGGGTCAATTTCTGAAACGTCTTTAATGAAGGCCCCGGAAACATCAGAAACCTTGTCTCTCCATTGTCCGAAAATTTTCTCGATATCCGGCGTTTCTGCGTGTTCAATATAAGATGCCTCCAGGTCCTCAATCCGCTGATTATAATCCGGCATTTTGAATGGCAGTTTTTCGAAAATACGGTCAACACCCGATTCAAATAAAGTAGCACTGAATCTGGGGATTATAATCGGCTGCTTAACTCCAAAATCGCGATAGTACTCTTTTGTCTGTGCGTAATAGGCAATCTCTCCGGGACCGGCTACATAGGCGACAGACGGTATTAGAAAATTCTGCAAAACTGGCCTTAGAAATACATTGGGGGAATAGTGTTGAGGATTTTGTTCTATATCCTTAATAAGTGAGTCTGTAGTCCAGTCTGTTTCTCTTCCATCAGCGGTCCATTTTCCGTTTTCCAAACTGATTTTTTGTCGGTTTTTATTCTGGTCTATCCAGAACAGATTGGAGTTTTGAAGATGAACCTGCTGATGATATCCTGCACTCACCAGCTCTTCGGATTTATCAGTTAATGACCGATAATTTTTTTCCGCATTTTCAATTCCAGACTGTATCTGTTTTGATAAAAGTTTTTTTGCTGTTGGATGATTTGATCCGGCCAGGATTAGACCATGCTTGCCAAAAAGATGCAGAATCCACTTTCCAAATGCCTCACCGAAAGTTGCATCGGATTGATAAAATTTCTTTAAATCATCCCAAAGCTGATCAGAAAAATCTGTGTCTAACTGGAGATTTTTAATTTCTTCTAAAAATGGTTCAATATGTTTACCCAGCTCAATATCAAAAACCCGTTTTCCCTTTCCATCGGTTTCAAATTCCATCTTTTTGAAATCATCTCCTGCCGGAACGCCAATTGTTGCAGCTTCTTCATAGTCGTGATCTTCATCGGCCATCCAGAAAACAGGGACTATTGGCCTGTTTAATTGTTTTTCCCATTTTTTTGAATAGGCGAGTAAAGTCAGGATCTTGTAAGCGGTAAAGAGCGGCCCGCCAAAAAGTGTGAGCTGCTGGCCGGTAACCATGGCAATTGCATTTTCATCTGCCAGTTTATCAAGAGATTTTTCGATCTCATCACCGGCATCAAACTGCTGATTATATTGCTTTAAGAACTGTAATGTTAGAGCTCTGTCTCCGGGAAAAGAATACGAATTCAACCTTTCTTCGATCGCTTCAACTGAAAACGGGTCGGTTTCAAAAAAGGAGTTTAATGATGAAAAGTTTGTTGTGTAATCGAGAAAAAGTTTTGTAACCGGAAGTTCAGAAAATTCAATGGAGGTCAGGTTCACGTCAGCCTTTTAATTTTTTTATTTGGTCACGGATTTTTGCTGCTTTTTCATAATTTTCCGTGTCGATCGCCATTTGCAGCTCTTTTTCGAGTGATTCGAGCTGAGTCAGTTCTTTGTCTCCATCATCAAAATCGCTCTCCTGTTGGGATTTGCTCATGGTTTCTTCGGCCACGATTCCTGCTTCGTCCAGTACTTTTTTATTGGCATAAATCGGAGCTTTAAACCGAATCGCCAAAGCAATTGCGTCACTTGGCCGGGCATCCAGTTCAATGTTTTCGTTGTCTTTCTGATAGTGAATTTGTGCAAAGAATGTACCTTCATTCAAATCATTAATTACAACTTTTCCAATTTTTGAATTGAAACTGGTGACTACATTCTTTAACAAATCGTGTGTCATCGGCCGGGGTGGTTTAATACTTTCAAGCTCGAGTGCAATGGCTTGTGCTTCAAAAGTTCCGATGATAATGGGCAATCTCCTGTTGCCGTCTGATTCAGATAATATTAATGCATATGCCCCGCCGCTGCTCGGGCTGGTTGAGAGCCCTAAAATGTCCATTTTAATATCTTGCACCTTTATCTCCTTTATTTATCACTAACCTGAACTACTAAATTTAACTATTTTTCATAAGCTCTTAAACAAACAGTTAACATAAAGAGTTTATCAATAATCTTAAACGAAGAATCAATTAAAACATTGATAAAATTACCATCGGAATTTACTCTATGGAAGATTGCTGCAGTAGGATTTGGCCTGATAGTTGGCATCGCCATTATTTCTTTTATGAATCAGCTTAATTTTATGTTCTATCCAAAACCAGAGTCATTTAGCGGAAGTAATGAGCTTTATCTTATCGAACTTTCACAAAATCCCCTGTTTTTAACAGGAAAAATCATCAGTATTTTTGCAGGCACTTTTTTTGCCGGTGCGCTTGCGGGATTTGTAAACCGGCATGTAACAGCGAAAAATGTTATTGCAGGAGGAATCATTTTACTGGCGGTTGGTTTCATTGATCTCACCGCTGCTCCCTATCCCTTTTGGTTTTGGATACTTTCCATAGTAATATATATCCCCGCAGTAATTGCGGGATTCTATTTTAGCCAAAAATTTTCATATTCAAACGAGGTGTAAACAGTGAGATTAAAAATTGAACAGAAACGCAATCCCCGAACAGGTAATCCCATTACGGTTATTTCAGGTATTCAACACAATCCCCAGGTAATAGATCAACTTGAAAGTAAACTGAAACGTGCCTGTGGTGCCGGTGGTTTCACAAAAGGAAAAACCATCACAATACATGGCTCGCATACAGAAAAAGTTAAAACTCTGCTTGAAAAAGAGGGATTTGAAGTAAGTATTTTATAATCAAATAACTGATAATTTTTGTTTTGATCCTTGAGTTGTTGATGTCATTATAATAATAGATTCGTATAGAAATCATCAGGAATGATTAAATAAAAAATATTTGAAAATAGATTTACAGACTCAAATACCTCTGAATCTGTTTCGTTTATTTCAGAATAGAATACGATGTTTAGGAGACTGGGAGAGCTTCTGCTATTTTAAAATTCCGTAATTAATCATGTTTGTTATATCAAGTATAATCAGAGCCATAGTTATCTTCATCCTGCTTGTGATGCTGACTGTGTTGCCTGCACAATCACAATCAATCCATGAAACCGATGATGATTCTTTAAAAGTTGGACTTGTATTATCGGGCGGTGCCGCTCTCGGAATTGCACATATTGGTGTGATTCAGGCCATAGAAGAAGCCGGTTTGCGAATCGATTACATTACAGGTACAAGTATGGGCAGCCTGATTGGCGGATTATACTCCATTGGCTACACAAGCGACCAACTGGTAGAGATTGCCACCTCAAGTAATTTCATGGAGCTTTTCACTGAAAGGCGTGACCGGCGTTTTATGACCAATTACGAAAAGCTGATCGAAGACCGGACCATTGCCACATTTCCAATCAGCGAACGGGGAATTGACCTGCCGGCAGGTATTATCACGGGCCAGAATATTTACACATTTTTATCTAGGCTATCCTGGAGCGTTCACGGCACCGATGATTTCACACAGTTTCCGATTCCATTTGCTGCAATCGGCACCGACCTTGAAACAGGGAAAGCCCACGTGTTTCGGTCTGGCTATCTGCCTGATGCACTTCGTGCCAGTATTTCCATCCCCTCTCTGTTCTTACCGCATGAATTTAACGATCATGTTTATATTGATGGAGGGCTTATCCGTAATGTTCCGGTAGAAGATGCAATTGACCTGGGCGCCAATTACACAATCGCTGTTGATGTAGCCAGGCCTCTGCAGCCCAGAGACAGCCTGCGCACGTTTGCTGAAATTTTAAATCAGAGTGTATTTTTCCGTGTCCATGATTTTTCTGATGAACAAAAAGATCTGGCGGATTACGTCATTGAAGTTGAAGAAATTCACGCATATTCGCCCACAGAGTTTGGCCTTGCAGAAAAATACATTGAGATTGGCTATCGTGAAGGCCAAAGACACATCGAAAAATTTCGAGAGCTTGCTTCTAAACAGACTTCCCCGCCACCACCCCGCCCCGGTGTGGGAGATCCCGCAGCACTGCCCATCCGCGAAATAATTATTGAAGGCAACACGCTCTACGAGGATGAGTACATTATGAATTTGCTGGAATTTACACCAGGCACAAGCCTGAATCCCGATATAATTGAGGAGAAAGTAACCCGGCTATACAGTTCGCAGTATGTGGATAAAGTGACATACCAGGTGCATCCATATGATGGATACTACTATACACTTCGAATAAAAATTACTGAGGGTTTCAACGATGAGCTTCGTGTTGGCCTGCGGTACGAGACGAACACGCAAGCATCCATATTGCTGGAAAGCAGCTTCCAAAACCTCATACACCGCGGATCAATCTCCCGGTTCGAAGCCAGGCTTGGCAACCGGATGAATTTTAAAATAGATCACGCCTACTATGGTGCTTTAGGTTCACAACTTGCACTTTTAACTTCAGTAGAGTATATGTCTGAAGATGTTGACTGGTATACAGAAGACGAAAGAGTTTCACGGTTTAAAAATGAAGTTATCCGTGGTGAACTTTCCGGGGCAAACTATTTCAGCACACAGAATTTAGTTGCCGCCGGAATCCGAAAAGATTTTACCTTTCACACAAATAAAATTAACCCTGAAGGAATCACAGCTTCAGATACCGATTATCACGCATTTTTTCTGAGGATACTGAGGGATAACTTAAACAGAAGATCTTTTTCCACATCAGGTGAAAAACTGGTACTCGAGGGTTTTTTAAGTGACGAAATTTTTCTGAGCCCTATAAATTTCTTCTCTGCAAGGCTCTATTACCGGGGTTTGTACAGGGTAACAGATTTTTTCTCCATCTCAAACAACATCTGGTTTGGATACACTTCGGGTGATGATTTGCCCTGGCATTACTGGCAATCTCCTAATCGGTACGATCCGCTTTACGGATTTGTACGTTTTGGGGGTGCCGGGCGGTATGAACTTACTTCCAAAAATATTCAGATGGCATCAGCCGGATTGCAGTTCGAGCCGTTTTACCACCGTTTTATCGGAGTGGATGTTTATGCAGGCAGGTTTTTAGATGAGTGGAACCTAAACTTATCAGATAATGATATTGAGTACGGTGCTTCATTAACCGTTGGAGCCCAGACTATCCTGGGGCCAATTAAAGCATTTTTTTCACACAGCACCCTGACAAGTTTCAGGGCAGAACTACAAATAGGATATCAATTTTGAACGACGAATCAACCCTCCTTCAACAAATCGATGAAATTAAAAAGCAACTGCAAGAAGAACCTGAAAATCCCCAACTGCTGAATGATCTCGGGGTTGGATACTATCTTCTGGGAAGATTCGACGAGGCAATTGATGAGCTGAAGAAATCAGTCTCGGCTGATCCTGAAAATATCAGCTACAAATTTAACCTGGCCAATGCCTGTGCAGAATCCGAACAATTTGATCTCGCCAAAAATCTATATCACGATGTTATAGAAAAACAGCCGGATCATATTCCTTCCTTCAATAATCTGGCTGACTGCTATGAGGCTACCGGAGACGATGAAAAGGCTCTAAATCTGTTTGAGTACATCACAAAAATTGCTCCTGATAACGCACTTGCCCACTTTAATCTCGGGAACTTTCATCTCCGGAAAAACAGGCACATCAAGGCCGCCAAATGTTACGAAAAAGCGATTGAATTAGAAGAGAGTTTTACGGATGCCTATTTCAACCTCGCCTGGATTTTAAAACAGGTAAAAGCATGGGATGAAGCTCTCAGCTTTGCTGAACGCGGGCTTCAAACCAATCCTGAGAATGATGATTTAAAGAAGCTCGCCTTTCAAATCAGAGATGAGATGGGGTAAGCTGATATTTCTGCTTTTTTGCAGCCACGCCTTATTTATCCGGGCGGTCTCATTTTCCAGTTCCAGCGCAAACCTGGCAGTCATTTTCCTGTCAAAATCTGGACTTGCCTTAATTTCAGGAAGCCGGTTCAGCTGTTTTGAAATATTCTCCGGAGTATGAATACTTGCATCACGGGCGGTTTTTTCGTGAGAATGTACCGCAGCTTTGCATGCCTCACATCTGCAAAAGCTGCGGTTATTGAAAATATTTTCGGGGGTCATGAAGCATGAATTTCAATTAGGATTCAGAAATTCATACTTCATTTTAATCAGAATGTTTCCGAATGAACATAATCACCGATAATTTCCTGAAGCTGAATACGTGCGCGGTTAATTCTGGACTTCACGGTTCCCATTGCAGTTCCAGTAATTTCGGCAATTTCCTCGTATGTAAGCTGCTGGATATCTCTGAGAACAATCACTTCTCTGAAGTCATCATTCAGCTCCATTAATGCCTTTTCAAGCTCTTTTACAGAGTTCTTCTGGTGAAGTGCTTCATCCTGAAGTATAGTTGAATCCGTAATTTGAAATTCTCTGTCATCGGGATCAGATTCGTCGGCATGGATGGAAATTAAACTCATGCGCTGTTTTTTCTTGTACATGCTCTTAGCCAGGTTAAGCGCAATTGTATAAATCCAGGTTGAGAGTTTAGCAATTCGCTGATAGGAGTGCCGGCTTCGGTAAACTCTTAAAAATGTTTCCTGTACCAGGTCTTCGCAATCTTCGTGATTGTGTGTGTACCGGTACAAAAAGTTATGAAGCCTGTCTTTAAATCGGTGAACGATAACATCAAATGCCTGAACCACTCCATTTTGAAGCTGTTCCATTACATCTTCGTCCGACATATTGTGAAGTTTGTTAACTACTAATCGTTCCATGATAACCCCTTATTCTTTGTTGCTATTACCGCAACGCCGAATAACACGGGTTACCCGACGATGCGCTTAACCAGCAGGAGAAAAATGGATGGGGTATCTAATGTGCTGAAACCTTTCACTGCCCTGTCGGCATCGAGAAGGGCTTCAAAAATATGCGGCATTTCTGCAAGGCTGAAATTGGAGGCTTCCCGAAACTGAAGATTAAAAATGTATGAATTTTTAATTCCCAGCTCCTTCTGGATCTGATCCTTTGCTATGCCTTTATCAACCAATCTGCATATTTGCCAGATATTGCTGAACACACTGTAAAAGAACCCCACGGTTTTAAAAATTTCTCCCGTGCTGTTATTACTTTGAAGCAACATCTGTTCCGCAATATGCAGGCTTTTGTCCAGGTCTCTCTTAATTACCGCATTTTTAAGCTCTATGGTGTTATAGTCGCGATATGACTCGGTTATTTTTTTTACATGCTCAACTTCAATAGTTGTGCCGGTGTCCACAAAAGTGCACAGTTTTTCTATTTCTGTGGACAGTAGTTTTAAATCCTGGCCTACAAGCTGGCTTAAAACCTGGGCGGCTTCGGCACTGATTTTCATTTTGTGAGAATGCCGTGTCCAGTCATTTATCCAGGCTGGTATTTGATTTTCTTCGGGCTGATTAAATTCGAAGAGAGCAATTTCATCCCGGCTTTTTGCAATTGTATTTAGCTGCCTGCCAAACCCGCCCCGTTTATCAGGAAATTTTTTGTCAATAAGGCAAAGAATGGTTGTTGGATTGGGCCGGTTTACATAATCAAGAAACTCAGCGGTGCCCTCTCCCTGTTTGGGTGGTTCGTCGAGTTTCAAAAAATCCCTGACGATAACCACCCGTTTTTCAGCCATCATAGGATAACTGCGTGCCGCGCTGAGAATTTTTTCGGGAGAGGTTTCGGCGCCGTACATCAAATCGAAATTGAAATCTTTTTGATCTTCGGGAACAAGCTTTTCAATTTCATCCTGAATCAGGTCAATCAAAAAAGACTCATCTCCATAAAGATAGTAGATCCACTTCAGATTCTCCCTTTTTCGAAGATCTCTGAATAAATTTCGGAATGTATCTAAACTGTTTTCTTTTTTTCTGGCCAACCGGTTCAGAGTTTTTGATGATACATTCTATTCGGCTGTTCCCATGGCATACTGAATTCCGCCAAGCAGATGCTGTAGAAATTCAGGCTCAGAGAATGATTCGATGGTATGGCCCGATGCGGTATAAAAAGACCGGCCGCCATCATACTCGTGATACCAGGCAATCGGATGGTTTCCGGGATGGTCGCTGCCTTCGTAGCTGTCGGTGTCGAGTTTCATTAATACATTCAACTCATCATAAATAAATCCGAAATTGTACCATTCGTCGGTTCGATCCCATCTCTCAGGCAGATGAGCTGTTGAAGGATGATCATGATCAACAACATCTATGACGGCAGGTATTACTCCTGGAGGATGATTATCGAAATAAGCGCCTACCAGTTCACCGTACCAGGACCAGTCGTATTCAGTGTCTGATGCAGCATGGACTCCCACATAACCGCCACCATTTTGAATATAGCCCTTAAATGCATTTCTCTGATCGTCGTTGTCAAAAACTTCCTCAGAAGTATTCAAAAAGATAACTGCATCATATTCTGCAAGATTTCCGGGGGTGAAGTAGCCGGAATTTTCCGTCCAGGTTACTGAAAAGCCATGCTCTCTGCCGAGTTCTTTCACAGCCTCAACTCCGGGTTCAATCGAATCGTGTCTGAAGCCCGATGTTTTGGTAAACACCAGTACGGATTGATTAGCATCATCATAAATAGTGTATTCATGGATGGTTTCCGTTTCTCCTCCGCAGGCTATAGAAGTGACTACAAATACGGTTAGCAGGGCAATTATAATAATTCGGATCATAACTGTAGATTTTTGTTGTTGGTTAAAAATCAAAATAACAAAAAAAGAAAGAGATTGTGCAGAAGAATCAATCAAAACAGATTCATGTCAAACCTGCTTTTGAAGCCATTCAATCGTGTCTATACCATCGGGTTTCCACCAAATAGGTGGCTTTTGAGCTTCTGACAACGGCTCAGCGATCAAATCCACCATTTTTTCACCAATTAAATCACCGGTTGCATATACTGATTGCAGCCCGTCTCGGTACTTTTTGATGATATTTTCAACTTCTTCAAGTCCGCCTTTCATCCAATAAAGGATAAATGTATCGGTTGGCCTTTCCACATTTTCTTCAATTAAAAAAACATTGAGCCAGGCCTGCTCAACACCAATGGCTTTATTGAAGGCAAATCGGTGAAAGAGTGATTCCGGTGGTTTTTGATGCTGAGGATTTTTCAGCCAGAATGCTTCAACATAATCTGTGAACGTGCATTTTACTGAGTGCAAATGGAAAGGAGCCACAACGATGGCCACGGATCGGCATCCTGCCCCGCCATAGCGAAAAACGGCGTCCGTGAGCTGCTCCATCGTTTCCGGTTTATTATCCCGGATGTAAGCAATTGAAAAATGCGCTGTTCGCATCAATCTCGGAGTGTCCGGATCGGCAATTTTCAGCGAATGGAGTTTTTCATTTACTTTTATAACCGATTTTTTTGAGCCAGCAAAAAGCACTGCATCGGCTTTATTTCCTGCCAGTTTTTCGAGGTTAGTACTCCAATAAGCATCATTCATCAACTGATAATTTTTGAATGATCTAATGAGTGTTGGCAGTAGATATGGGTCTTTTTTTGACAATTTTCCAAGATAAGTGCCGCCGGTTAACACCACAGCAAGAAGATCCTGAATTCCCACCAGCGGCAGATTTCCGGCATGAAGGCAGAGCACCTGCTTTCCAGACAAACTTCCGGGCCTTAATCCAGAAATTCGTGCCCATCTTTCCAGATTTTCTTTTCGCAGAGTTTCTTTCAAAGTAAGAATGCGGTGTTTCACATCCGGAAAACTGAACATTCCCTCATTTACTGTGCGGTCGATGGCCTCCTTCAAAAAATAATTATCCGGCTGCAGCCACTGCTCAATCGCCGATGATACCCGTTCGATATGATTTTCGAAGTTTTCCATTTAAATCTCCTGGTCCACCAAAAAATTGCATCCCCGTAAATTCTCAGGATGCCACCGGCCTAACACTTTAAAATCACCTTTTTCATTCATTACTCCACGGTCTTCAGTCAGGATAAAAGAGCATGAGTGCAAATTAGCCAAATCTATAATTCCGATTTTTCCCTCTTCTCCGGGATTGCAGAACTTAGACGGATTATCCGAGTTCCGGATGGTTACCCGCACCCAGTGAGGCGTTGTGAACCACTCCCCTGAAAGTGCATACATCTGGCTTAGCAGCTCACACATTCCATACTCGGAGTGAATTTGCCCGGGCTTGATTCCAAATCCTTCTGAAAGCGTGTCCCTCAATTCAGATTTAGTCATTTCCCGGTGGTGCGTTTTCATCCCGCCTGTTTCAAGAATCTCGGTCGTTTCAGGAAATTCGACTTGTTGATCTTCAGCCAAATCCAGCAACCCAAATGCGGCGCCAAACAGCAGAATCTTTTTCCCTTTTTTTTGAACCCGTTCCTTCCACTTGTAAAATTCATCCGGGTCATCAGGCAGAAAGGTGTTCAGTCCATCCGGGTCGATATTTACAAGATGCTGAGCCATCCAGATCAGAGATGAATCGGGATTTTGACGGTAACCCGGCAAATGGCAAATCAGCGCGTATTGGTTTGCTGGAAAATGACGGTAAAATTCCTTTTCAATAGAGATTTTATAAATGTTCGGGTCTGCAATTTGGTGAGAGCTGCGTTCCATCCCCGATGTACCGCTGCTCTTAAAAACAAGCTCAGGTTTCAGCCCTTCACAAAGAATTGGCATTTCTTTGAATGCACGAATGGGAAGAAGCGGAATTTCATCCGGGTTTACCTTTGAGTCAGGGCGTAAACCGAAAACCTCAAAAAATGTGTTTAAAACGGGATTCTTTTCCGCCTGGTACTGAAACACTCTTCTGCATCTCTCTTCGAATGAAAGCTCATTATTGAATATGAATTCGTGAGAGATCATGAGCGGTTTTAGTTTTGGTTCACTGTATCAACACGAAGCAAACAAAAAATCAGTTATCGTGTCACATTGTTGTTTCGAGAAACCCGCAATGTTTCATTTCATGATATCTAAGCCAGCACAAGTATAGTGAATATTTTTCGATGAAAAATATTGCGGGTTTTTTTAATACAAAGCAAACGAAAAATCAGTTCTCAACTGTGGATGATCCGATTTAGTTTTGGATACGCTTCAGGCCTTTCGCACCAATATCTTTTCGATAATAACACCCATCAAAGTTGATTTTTTCGACATTGGCATAGGTGTGTTCAATAGCCTCTTCCAGCGTATTACCAGACCCTACTACATTCAAAACTCTTCCGCCATTAGTGTAGATATCTCCGGCATTTTCAGTGGTTCCGGCGTGAAAGATGAACGCTTTGTCATCAGTGTCATTCAAGCCGGTGATTTTCTTCCCTTTTTCGTATTTGCCAGGGTAACCTTCACTTGCCAAAACCACACAGCAACGATATTGATTGTCCAGTTGAATCGACTTTTCATCGAGGCGCTGCTCGGTGGCGGCAATGATCAGCTCAAGCAGGTCATTTTCGAGTGATGGCAGAATTGCCTGGCATTCGGGATCGCCAAGGCGGCAGTTATATTCCACCACTTTAGGCCCGTCTTTTGTAATCATCAGTCCCACGTAAAGAATGCCAAAATATGCTTTTTCCTCAAGCTGCATTCCTGTAATAGTTGGCTCAATGATTTCTTTTTTTACCCGCTCAAGAAGATCATGGGTAAGTAAGGGGGCAGGTGAATAGGCTCCCATTCCCCCTGTATTTAAGCCGGTGTCGCCCTCTCCTATCCTTTTGTGATCCTGGGCATTGTGGATGATGTGAGACGTATGGCCATCGGAAATCACAAAAACGGATGCTTCTTCACCTTCCAGGAATTCTTCAACTACAAGGCGCTGTGCGGCTTCTGCAAGAGAACTGTCTTTTTTGATGTAGAGCAGACGCTGCTTCACTTCCTCTTCATTATCGCAGATAAATACGCCTTTACCGGCGGCAAGACCGTCTGCTTTCAAAACAATCGGGTAGGTGTCTTTAGTCTGGATAAATTTTAATGCATCATCATAATCGGTAGAACTGAAGACGGCAAAATCAGCAGTCGGAATGTTGTGCCTCATCATAAATTCTTTGGCAAATTCCTTGCTGCCTTCGAGCATGGCGGCCGCTTTTTTTGGCCCGAAAACCGGTATGTCTTTCTCTTCCAGGAAATCCGCTAATCCGGCCACTAATGGTGCTTCGGGGCCGATAATAACCAGCTCTACGTTCTTGTCATCCACGAAGTCAGCAATTTCTTCAAATTTCTGAACATCAAGAGAAACATTCTCTCCGAATTGAGCAGTGCCGGGATTGCCAGGCGCGCTGTAGAGTTTCCCAATTTTTTCAGACTGGCCGAGTTTCCAGGCTATGGAGTGTTCACGTCCGCCGCCGCCAATCAACAATACATTATATTTATCCATGAATTTTTAGATTGATTCCGAAATCTCAATAATCTTGCTGAAACTGTCTGCTTTAAGGCTTGCACCTCCAATCAAACCGCCGTCAACATCTGTTTGAGAGAGCAACTCTTCTGAATTTTCCGGTTTCATGCTTCCACCATATAAAATTCTGATTTTCTGGCTGATGTCATCGCCAAATTTTTCTGTAAGCAGGCTGCGGATAAATTTGTGCATTTCCTGTGCCTGTTCCGGAGTAGCAGTTTCTCCGGTCCCAATAGCCCAGACAGGTTCATATGCAATTACAAACTGGTCTGATACATCACCATCAAGCAGATCCAGAACGGCATTTACCTGCTCTTTTACGACATCTTCATGCTTACCGGCTTTTCTTTCTTCCAGCACTTCACCAACGCAAACAATAGCCTTGAGGCCGTCATCGATTACTTTTTTTCCTTTTTGAGCAACAAGTTCGCTGGTTTCATGGAAATATTCCCGGCGTTCTGAGTGGCCTACTATCACATATTCGCAATTGGCATCTTTCAGCATGGATGTGCTGATTTCTCCGGTATATGCTCCGTTATCTTCGGTATGCACGTTTTGGGCACCAACTTTAAATTGGGTTCCTTCAAATTCTTTACTTACCGCTGCTATAGAAACAAACGGCGGGCAGATTAAAGCTTCTGATGAAAAAGTTTTTCCTTTCCATGTTCCGGCTATCTCTTTTGCCAGTTTTCCGGCCTCTGAGGGACCGGCATTCATTTTCCAGTTTCCTGCTATTAGAAAAGTTCTCATAATTTATTATTCATTTGTAGTTATTATTTGCTGTAGTCCCCTGACTACATCGTCATATTCGTTTCCAATATACCGCCTGATAATTTGTCCGTCCCTGTTCACCAGAAATCGGGTGGGTACGCGGTTTATGTTTAAAATATCAATAATTTCATCTGCATCGAAAGAATTGGGCTGAGCAATTTGCCATAGCCGGCTTCTCTCCTGAAAAAATGCTTCCTTCGTAACGGAGGTAGTTTCAATCGGTATTGTAATGATCTCAAGATCAAAATTTCGGTAAATCTGATAAATGGCAACAGTTCTGTCGAATTGCTGCTGATAGAGGCGGTTATCAAACCGGGTAACTTCAATTAAAAACGGTTGGCCTTCAAGCTCTTCAGTGTTCAGAGAGTCCCCGTTACTGATTCTGAATCCGATGGATGGAAATGGTGAACCGGGTGCCAGAAATTCAAGATCGTAGCTGATATTTTCAGCCCAGTCCATGGCCTGTTCACTTTCGGAATATGAATTTCTGAATTGCTCCAGCAGCCGGTTGGCTTCTGTGATTCGGGAACTGTCATATAAAACCTCGATAGTGTGCATATCCAAATCCATCAATTCCGAACGGGATGTGCTCTTGCTTTTTAATTCTTCGAGAAATTCAAGTGCCCGGCTTAGACCTTCAGTCTCTGCATAATATTCAAGCAATGTAGTGCGCGTTCCAGGTAAAATAGTGTTGTAGCGATCCATCACGATGTTTGCCCGTTCAACCATCAGAGAATCGTTCCATCCGCTTAAAATCGAAAATGCGCTCTCTCCCGATATTCTGGATGCATACGTATCCGGATAATCTTCAAAAATTTCCCAGTAGATATCGCTCCATTTTTCAAGCTCGGCCTGGATGCTGTCAGCCGATAATCCCCCGGCGTTGATAAAACTTGCCACCCTGGAAAAACTTCGGTCTACCCGGTCAAAAATTTTGTATACGTCGTTTTCGTGAGAAGATATCTCAACATTTTGGGCGAGGTTGGGAATTCTGCCTTCAATATAAACAGAGTCACCCTCAGCCAGAATCAGATTTATGTATCCAAATGTGTTCTGATTTCTTGTCACTATAAACGGAAACATATCTTTCTGGCTGAACCTTGCGGTGCCCTCAAAAAAACCGGTGCTGTCGGTTTGAGATACAAAAAGTGTATCTGTCTGCCCTGCTTCGTTTTGCACAGTACTGAGCAGTTCGATACCGCTGTTATCTCCGCTGGCATCAATCTGATCATCCACCGTAATAATTCCGCTGATATGTGTGGTCTTAAACACCTCTTCCTCTTCCCTTGCACAGGAAAACAGCACCAACGCAACAACAAGTAAGAGACTAAATGATTTAATTTTCATGCAATATGAAATAATTGTAGGATACCTTTTTAGCTGGATTCAAGTTTGGATGAAATGATTTCACGAACCTGTTTAGGATTGGCTTTACCTTGTGATTTTTTCATCACCTGGCCAATGAAAAATCCAATCAGTGCAGTTTTTCCCTCTTTGTATCTGGCCACTTCATCCGGATTGGCCTTGATCACCTCATCAATAATCGGTTCAACAAAACCGCTATCTGACACCTGAATCAGGTTCATTTTTTCCGCAAGTTTTTCCGGAGCTTCATCACTGCTGAGCATTTCATTAAAAATAGTCTGCATCGCCGATGAATTGATCTTATCCTCTAATTTCAGAGATATTAATCCGGCCAACTGATCTTTTGTAATGGTAAATTCTTCGATTGTGATACTTTGATCGTTTAAAACCCTAAGCACTTCTGTCAGCATTACATTGGCGATTGCTTTGGGTTCATCCAGTTTTGAAAGTGACTCCTCAAAATAATCGGCAAGATTTCGGTTTTCGGTCAAAATGGTGGCCTCATCCCGGTTCAGCCCGAGTTCGTTTACAAACCGCTCCAGACGGACATTCGGTAGTTCAGGCAGTTCCGATCTGATTTCTTCCCTAAGCTTATCACTTACAATAACCGGGGGCAAATCTGGCTCGGGAAAATACCTGTAATCGTGAGCTTCTTCTTTACTTCTCATCTGGCGTGTTACCAGTTTTGCGGGATCCCATAAAAGGGTTTTCTGCACCACTTCTCCGCCGGATTCCACCAGCTCAATCTGTCGCTCAATTTCATATGTCAGCGCTCGCTCCACGTTCCTGAATGAATTCATATTCTTAAGCTCAGTACGGGTGCCAAGTGTTTTATCTCCTCTTTTTCGAATCGAGACGTTGGCATCGCACCGAAGGCTTCCTTCTTCCATATTACCGTCGCAAACTTCGAGATATTGTACAATCTGGCGGATTTTTTTCAAGTATGCGTATGCCTCCTGGGGAGTTCTTAAATCAGGCTCCGATACAATCTCAATCAGTGGAGTGCCGGCCCGGTTCAGGTCAACCAGTGTGTGATACGGGTCCTGGTCGTGAATGGATTTTCCGGCATCCTCTTCCATATGAATTCTTGTGATGCCAATGCGCTTGGTGTATTCGTCCAGCTCAATTTCAATTTCACCATCGTAGCAGATAGGTGTTTCGTACTGAGAAATCTGATAGCCTTTTGGAAGATCGGGGTAGAAATAGTTTTTCCTGGCAAAAATCGATTTTTCTGCGATTTTGCAATTGGTTGCCAGACCCATTTTTACCGTATATCTGACCAGGTTTTCGTTCAAAACCGGCAGAGTTCCCGGATGGCCGAGACACAGAGGAGTAACCTGTGTATTTGGAGCGCCGCCATATGCCGGGGAAACTGCTGCAAATGCTTTTGTTTTCGTCAGTAGCTGGGCATGAACCTCGAGGCCTATTACAGCCTCATACTTATCATTAGATATTGTGGACATTATATATTTTAAAATTCCTCTGTTTACAGCCTATAAAGATAAGAAAGTAATTAAAGAATGTAATGATGAATCTGTTTTGAGTTGATCTCTTTGTAAAAATTCAGCCATAACATTATCAATCATCAATGGCCTGAAATACAAGCTGGCGAAATTTCCAGGAGGTTTCATCGCCGGTATCACCGCGGGTCTGCTTCATCAAAACACCGATTACCTGCTCCTGCGGATCAGCAAAATATTGAGTATTGAAATATCCTCCCCAGTCAAAAGTGCCGGCACTGCCACGCCCGCCGGCTGTTTCTCCTTTTTTATTGATCAATCCGAAGGCAAGACCATGGCCTCTTTCGGAATCACTAAATAGGTCACCAACCTGATTTTTCATCATAAAATTGACGGTAGTCCTGCTCAACAACCGAACCCCGTTCAATTCACCCATGTTCAGATACATCTGTAGAAAAGTGGCATAATCTGCTGCCGTGCTTGATAACCCGGCTCCGCCCGAAAAGTATCGCTGAGCACCGGCAACCGGATAGTCCGGATCGTAATACTCAGATGTGTAGTAAATCCATTCACCATTCTCTTTTTGCTGAATCGCTACAAGCCTGTCCTGCTCAGTTTCCGGCAGATAAAACCAGGTATCGTTCATGCCAAGCGGTTCAAAAATACGGGTATGGAAAAATTCATCCAGCGGCATACCGGACATCACCTCAATAAAATATCCCAGAACATCGATTCCCTCGCTATAGGTATATCTTTCACCGGGGTGGTGATGCAGAGGAAGCCCAGCCAGTTTTCTGATGTTCTCTTCGAGTGTAACATTCTCGGCAGTAAACAGATCAACAATTCCGGCTTTTTGATAAATCTTCCGAAAACGGTCGTCGCCATCAATGATTCCGTAGCCGATTCCCGAAGTATGCGTGAGTAATTGACGAATGGTAATCGGGTTATTGGCAGGAATAGTGGTATAGGTTGTATCATCCGCATTGAACGTATCAAGCACCTGCGCATCGGCAAATTCCGGAATATACTTTGAAACCGGATCATCCAGCCTGAATTTTCCCTCTTCCCAAAGCATCATAACCGCAGTGGATGTGATAGCTTTCGTTTGGGAGGCTATTCGGAAAATATCATCTTTTTGAAGCTCTCTTCCGGCCTGATTGTCCGCCATTCCAAACGCTTTGTGATAGACAATTTTACCGTTTCTCGCCACAAGAGCTACTGCTCCGGGGATCTGATATTCATTTACTGCATTGTCCAGCATGTTATCAATCCGCAGAAGCCTTTCTTCAGACATTCCCTCACTCAGAAGAACATCGGCTGTCAACGGTAAAAAATGGCTGGCTGATTCCGTCTGGGCAAAAGCTGTAGATGAAAATATGGCGATCAGAAAGGCAAGTAAGAATTTCATTTCAGTGATATTTTAGTTAGTTATGTTTTTCATGTTACCAAATTTTCAGCAGAACTCAGTCATCAAATTGTCTGATATTTCGTACTTAATATGATTTTATAGGGCTAATTAAAAATCTAACTAAACAGCAAAGTTTATATTAATACCGATCTTAGATGAAATTAAAAAATTAAGAAAGTATTTTGGATGAAAGTATAGTATATATTGCATTAGTTTTAATTATCTATTTAATTGGCTTCATTTTTAAAAAGTT
>SLPZ01000281.1 GCA_007131725.1 Balneolaceae bacterium | reverse complement strand
TCGGGCTTTTAGAATTATTGAATTATCATTTTAACGATAGATGATTACTCGGTGTTTTCAATCTGAATCCGGTATTTCTTGCACAGATTTAAATCTTGAACAGCTTATCCCATATTTCAGTTTTGAAACTTCGTAAATAAAATTCTTTTTTAGGCATGAAAAGGCTTCATGATGTTACCGTTATAATTCGTTCTGTAGGAGAAAGAACAGAAGAATTATGTAAAAAACTGATTTTAGATCAGGGTGTTAAAGAAGAGAATATAAATGTAATTCATGAACGCCCGTTTTCCAGGGCTATGAAAATCGGTTATCAGCTTGGAATTGACAAAGAGCTTCCCCTGAGTTTTTTTGTTGATGCAGATGTGCTGTTGCACCAATCAGCCTTAACTGATATGCTGATTAAGATTGAAAACTTACCTGAGAATACACTTGGTATATCAGGTGAACTTCTTGACAAACTAAGGGGAAGTAAGCGCACCGCCGGCAATCATTTGTTCAGGACAAAATACCTCCCATTGTTGATTGATGAAATTGAGCCATATAAACAAGAAAATATCCGTCCCGAATCTACGGTTATAAAAAAAATGGGAAAAAAGGGGCTTCAATTTTTTAAAAATGTAAGGTTTATCGGTTTGCACGATTTTGAACAGCATTATCATGATATTGCCCGAAAAGCATTTACACATTCAAAAAAACACAGTTTTCTCTTAACTGAGTTTGTAGATTTTTGGTCAAATAAATCAAAAAGTGATCAGGATTTCAAAGCCGCATTATATGGATTATCAAAAGGCCTGATCCATTTTGATGATGTAAAAATTAATGCGGATGATTTTAGTTCTTTGTATAGCGATGTGCACAAAACTTTTGGAAAAAAAAGTGAAACTATTTCTGAATTTAATATTCAGAATTTTGATGACATACAAAATGCTATGACAAATATTTCGAACTATTTTGAACCGGGCACCGAGTTGAAATACAAAAATGATAAGCAATTCAGAAATACATTTAATCATCTGAATTATTCAATTCTCTTTAAACGTTTTGGTGGAAAGGTAATATCAGATATTAAAAAGATGTCTAGGTAAAGTAATCTATTTATTGATGAAGATAGTAATTGTAAATACGCATATAGAAGATCAGATTGGTGGAAGTCAGATACAATGTGACTTGATCGCTGAGGAGTTATATGTACGGGGGCATGATGTAATTTATCTGGCAATAGATAAAGAAAACGAATATAAGAGGCCATATAAAATTCAACCTGTTTATCGGGCGAGTAGAGAAATTTCCGAAAAAATTATCAGGTTGAATCCGGACATTGTCTATTGGAGGTTTAATAAAAAGTTTCTTTATAAATGCTTAAAAAATATATCAGCCGCTGGCATTAAAATTATTTATGCCGTATCCAACATAAAAGACTTACAGGCCTACACTTATACATGGAGTGGAGGAATTAATTTTTCTAATCTTTTAAATTATTTAAAAAAAAATGCATTAGAACGAATAAATTATGAAGGGATTAAGTTTGCTGATGGCGTAACTGTTAACAATGAAGAACATCTTCGATTGATCTCTAACAGTAACAGGTTATATGTGCCAAATGCGATTTCAGATAAAAAGGCTGACTTTGAATGGAAAAAACCTTTTGTGCTTTGGGTAGCCAATGTGAAAAATCGCAAACGCCCCGAAATTTTTGTGCAACTGGCGGAGAAATTTAAAGATATAAATGTGGATTTTTTGATGATTGGGGATTTAACCGATGCCCATTATGGGTGGATCAGAGAACAGGATAAAGTTCCCGATAATTTTTACTACCTTGGCACGAAACCTCTTGAAGGTGTTAATGGCGCATTACATAAATCACTTTTTTTAGTGACAACTTCTACTCCAGAGGGATTTAGCAATAACATTATTCAGGCCTGGCTTTTGGGTAAGCCGGTGATCGCCCTTGAATTTGATCCAGGTGGATTGATTAAAAAAAAGAAATTAGGTTATGTGGCAAACAATAACATGAAGATCCTGGAGGAAAAAACCCGCAGGCTGATTGAGAATGAGGCTCTTCGGAAAGAAAAAGGCGCACGAGCTTTTAAATTTGCAAAAAACTACTTTTCTAAAGAAAAAACCCTGAACCGATTGGAAAGTTTTATGAAAGAGATCGCAAAGAACTGATACTTCATGAAAGGCAATTGTTAGTTTTATATAGTGCTTAAGATATCGAAGAACTGAGTTGTGAAGACATATGAATAACGAAAAGGAATCGAAATTTACTGTTGTTATACGGTCAGCCGGCGAGAGAACGAAGGAAGCGTGTCTTCATTTAGTATTACAAGAGGTGCCTGAAGAAGATGTTCACATTATAGAAAAGGAACCTTTTGAAGAAGCATTGAGAGAGACATATAGGATAGGAATGAATAGTAAAAAAGAATGGCTGATAGCTCTTGATGCCGATGTACTTCCGCGGCAAGGGTTTACAGGGGAAATAGCTAAAATAACTGATAGTTTGAAGAACCGGGTATTTACATTCAAGCCGATGATTTATGATAAACTATTTTTCAAGCACCGAATGGCCGGTTTCAGAGTATACCGAACCCGCTATTTAGAAGAAGCTCTTGCAATTATACCACCAAACGGAGTGGAAACCCGCCCTGAGTCTTTCGCAGTTGCTCAAATGGAAAAGAAAAAATTAAAAGCTCTTGTTTTTGAGTATGTTGCCGGACTTCACGATTTTGAGCAATACTACCGGGATATTTACAGAAAAACTTACTTCCATTCATACAAGCATATGCACCAGCTTTTTATGGTTATTGAAGACTGGAAAAAAGAAAGTAATAGAGATTCAGATTATAAAGTTGCACTAAAAGGGGCGCTGGATGGATTAATGTCTTTGGATGAGCCATTACCAGACATTCGTTTTTTTAAAAAAAGATCAAAAAACATATTGAAGAGTATAAATTTAATTGAAAAAGATGAATTATCACTTAACTCCATTGAAAACCGGGTTGAAGAAATACTGCAAGAAGCAGGCCCTTTTTTAAAAAAATACAGATGGGCTTCTATTAATAAAGAGTGTAATAAAAGAGGCTTATTACCAGGGTTAATCTATAGCTTTGGCACACTTTTAGAGATTGCCGGGAATAAAGTAAAATCAGTTATTTCAAGAAGGGCATAATTTAAATATTGTAATAACATTGTGATGAAAATATTGAACTTAGTAGATGCTAAACTAAATAAAAACAGAATTGTAGTAAACGTAATCAATATTTCAGCCAGATAATTTTTCATTTTACTTGCATTATTTAAAAATCAAATGAAAAAAATAATTTATATACTTGGTTTAAGCCACAGTGGTTCTACTTTGATAGAGTATTATCTTTCAAGTTTTGAAAAAAGTATCGGAATTGGGGAGGCGTATAAAGCGATGCATGCTTTTCAAGATGATAATTTTAATAGGTTTTCAGAATTTGACCGAGATAGAATAAAAAATATATCATTTTGGCAAAAAATGGCAGATTCAGCAAAAGAGTATAAAAATGCTAAAGAGCATTATATTGCAATGTATGATTATATTCTTAACTCTGAAGAGTTTTCTAAATATGATCTTATCATTGATTCATCTAAGAAACTGGAGGGTTATAAAATATTATCAGAAAACTTTGGTGATCAGGTAACAGCTATTGTTCTATACAGAGACTTGCGAGCCTGGATTATATCATCGATAGAAACAGAAAAAAGAAAAAAACGCCCTAACGGTTTTGGGAGTAATTTCAAATACTGTTTCATATGGTACAAAACGCACTTTTTTATCAATCGTTATCTGAAAAAATCTAATTCTAAATCTTTTAAACTATCGTATGATCTATTTTGTTTAGATTTTGAAAATGTAAATGAATATATAAAAAACAAATTGGATTTAAATTCCAATCCTGACTTAAAGAAAACAAATAGCATAAACATTCTGGGTAACAGAATGAAGAAAAAAGCAGAGGTCAAGCTTGATATAAAATATGACTACAGATGGATGTACAAAAGTGAGTGGCATTTGCCTTGGTTTTTAGTACCGGTTATAAAAAAAGTTAATAAAGAAAATGTTTGGAAAACCTTTTCTTGATAATTCATTAATTAAGAGATCTGAATTTATGGTATGCAGGATAACTAACGCGCTTTATAAACAATAACCTCTTTACAACGCAAAATTCAACGATTTTATATAGAGCTTACGTTACTTAATAACACTGAGTTTACCAGTCTGGGTGAACTCCTCGCTAGTATCAGATCTTCTGCCACTTACCGTTTCACAGTTAAATCCCTTGCAATTTGTCTGATGAATATTATCCGGATCCTGATCGCAAAAATAAGCAAAATGATGTCTGTCCATTCTGTCACGAATAGCGGTGATACCCCAGTACTCACCATTGATAAAATGGATAGCAGGCCGGATACGTGTCACGCCATCAAATACAGGCTGCATCAGGCGATTGAATACAACATCATTGAAAACCGGGCCACCTGCTCCATCTCCTCTCAACAAAATTCGTTTATATAAGTTATTATTTGGGTTGGTTGCATTGGGTATTGAATTGTTGAATAAAGTATGCTCAAACTCATTATCAATGCCATATCTTGCACGTGCATAAAGTCTCAAATTTTTTATTGGTAAAGTACGTGACCAGTTTCCATGAACACGCACTCCTGCACCTTGGTTAATCACTGCTTGTAAGCTGTTGGGGCTAAAAATCTCCACATTTGACGGATGTTCATTTTCTATACCCCTTCGCCAGTAGTTGCCATATCCGGCCTGTTTCCTCGTCGAACATCCGGATTGTCAGTACGCCAGGTATCAAAGTCCACACCAGCATTATAAATTCCCTTTTCATAATCAAAAAATGAATCTTCATTTAATTGAAGGGAAATAACCGGAATTTGAAAAGGGGTTCCATCAGTCCAAACGAAATAAGTATGTCCGGTTAAATGCGAAGATATCGAACCTGGCTTATAAGCTCTTGCTCTTACAACGGTACCTTTTCGCACAGGTGACTCGGGAAAGTATGCCGGTTCATAATGAGCAGTGGAAGACATCTGAGTCAGTTTATCCGGCTCCTTGGATCTGTCTTTTATCAAAAGAGGTGATTCATAAAGAAGTGAAGTGTAAGTTTGAGTCAAAAATGGACCGAAAGGATCATCCCGTAGATAAGGATATTGGTTTTTATACCGGTAAGTAGTTCCGTTTAAGTTATCTATATCCGGTTCAGAGCCATCAAGTGTGTAAATGATTGTGACATCCGGATCAGGATGACTGAGTTCAAGTTCAAATGGAGATGTATAAAAGCCACCGTTGTGTGAAAAAAGCACGGGCTCGAGCATTTCAGAATATTGATCACCGATGTTTGAAGCACCCGGAGTAGGGTCTGAGAAATAACCCCAATCACCTATACCATCCGGAAAACGGCCATAACTGATATCTGTTGGTATTTCTGTAGGTGGATGTTCGTCGATTCGGGTGCTGTCCGGAGCTGTTAACAAAATTTCTTCTCCGGACGAAGAAATAGCGAAATTGGTGTGAAGCGGGGTATCCGGATCGGTCCGGTCTTTATTGGAAGCCCACACCAATAAAAATTCACCCGGCTGAATTGTCAAATCAGGAAATATCCAGCGAAAAGGACGGTCATAATCGTCTGAAAGCCCAAATCCACTCAGATTTATCGGTTCATTGCCATAATATACGATTTCAATCCAGTCCTCGAAATCACCATCTTCATCGGCGAAAGTATATGCATTGGATGCCATGATTTCGTTCAAAGCTATATTTTGGGCGGAGACTGAAACAGAAACTTGAAAACTTATCAAAATGAATAGTATATGTCTTGTCAATATTTTTAAAGTCATAAACAATCAGATTTGTAAAATCAACTCATAATTAAGCTAAAGCTTTTTAAAACAGGAGAATACTATTAAATTTATTTATTGTAAAATATTTCTAACTATTTACAGAAATTCTGAACCAGACATAATTTAAAAATCAAGAGATATTTTTATGTAAATCCATGCTTTATAAAATGGATTGAATTCATGGTAATTTAATAATTAAACATTCAATTTTACCTTAAAGCATGAATTCGGATGAATGAATTTAGAAATGGAATTTTCGTAGTACGTTTTGTTGGATCTATACCTGATATTAAACTGTGAAAGCTTATCATTATGTGGAATCCATTTTCTTTAAAAAAAGATGATATATAGTCAATATCATCTTTTGTAACGTGTTTAGTACGGGACAACCGGTTAAAAGGATTTGCCATATCTAAAATAATTTGCCGATACTTCCCCAAATAGTGTGTCTGTAGAATAGAATAAAAAAGTCTTCTTGTGTAGGTTTAGCAGCGACTAAACCAACATAAACCTAAACTCACAAGAAGACCATGAATATATCCAAAG
>SLPZ01000052.1 GCA_007131725.1 Balneolaceae bacterium | reverse complement strand
TGCCGTTTAAACAGCGCCTCTCACTCTCAGATTTTACCCGGTTTCCGGGTATGTAGCATCATGATGCGATTTTGACATTCACCTTATAAAGCTAACTTTTTCATACAGATACAATAAATATTCAATTTTTAAAAAAATGAAACACCCGTTTATGCAATCTGTACAATTCATAAAGGTTCACTAAATCTCATAATTATGAAAAATTATATCATTTATTTTCCGGCATTCGTATTTATCCTTTTTTCACTTACTTCTTGCGGAGACCGGGGACCCACCGGACCAGAAGGGCCTCAAGGCCCGCCGGGACCAGAAATCCTGCCCGTTTCTTTTGAGTTTAATGCTACGCTCAATCAGCAAAACGAATTTCAGCATTTTCAGGAGATTCCATCTCAAATCGAGGTTTTAGAACAAGATGTAATGCTGGCTTTTATTCTGGAAGACTATATTCCTGAAGACGATCTTGAGGTATGGCGAAAATTACCCATTACCGAGTTTAATTCGCAGGGTACTCTTCTGATAGATTATGATTTCACATTGATTGATGTGAGAATTTTTCTTGATGCTAATTACAATCTCGGTGCAAATGACGGATTTGAAGATGTTTTGATTCGCGCTGTACACATACCGGCAGATTTTGCTGCAAAATCACAAAAAGTCGATACTTTCCTGAGTGTTGAAACTTTTAATGAACTTGAGCAACTGCTCGGTGTTGAAGTGAAACGTTTGAATTGAGAGCTTGTCAGAATACTGAATAAGACATCGGAAACGATAACAATGGCACAAGCGGATGCTTTGACCTGGGATTTGGAACACAAAAGAGAAGTTTGCGCTATTAGTAAGTACTAAAAAGAAATCGGGGTTTAGTAATGATACTGGATTAGTTTGTGTAGTAAAACACAAACATCTTACCGAATAGTAGTTGTTTCGTTAATCCAGGCGTAGCATTCCTTCAGATCGCCGTCAATATCGAAAGGTTCTCCATCTTCCCAGTCGCTGAAGAACTTGTCCTCGGTAGATGGCATTGCAGCTTCATACGATTCAATCCTGTTATTTGCCGTTGATGCCAGCGATGGATCTGCCTCTTTTGCTCGTTCAAGATATTCAATTACAAGCCAATAAACAGTTCTGTCTTCTCGTTCGAGAGCTTCACCTCCCGTGCACTCTGTTACAGCAGCAGCATAAATGGATGCAATTCGCATGTAAGCTTCTCCAAAAGCATCATCAATTTCGAGCGCCTGACGTGCATAACTGCGTGCAGACTGCAGATCATCGAGCTGCTGGTGAGTTTCGGCCATTTCCAAAAACACCTCTTTTTTCTGTGTATCTGTTTCAGCTAAATCTACTGATTCCTGCAGGTAATTCAGAGCTTCAGCATAATTACCTTCGCCCAGATAAATATCAGCAACATTTTTTGTGTTATTGAAATCAGGATTCAACTGATACAACTCAACTGCTGCTTGCCTTGCTTTATCCGGCTGCGAAGTTTCTTCATACAAATCCACAAGATCCTGAAGCATTTCTTCTTTCTCAGCAGCCTCAGCATCATCTATTCTCGATACAATAAAATCAATTCGTTCTTCAGGACCCTCGAACAAAAGTTCACGTATTTCATCAATAGTGTTCATTAATTGAATACCGGCAACCGGCTCTACTTCATCAATCATAGCTAACGCTTCATCACGCAGGCCGTCTGTGGCATAATGTGTCAGCATTACCTGTACAAAAAAGCCGTCATTCAGATTAACAAAACGGTCAAAATCACTTTCATAAGCCTGCTCATAATAGGAAATGGCGTCATTCATATCTGCATCCAGATGCTCTGCATTTTCGTGATAAAAACGTCCGTGTTTTACGTACCATTCAAAGTAGTCGATCTCATCTTCATCAAATACTTCATAAGCTCTGTATAAAATCCGCTCTGCCTCTTCAAGGAGATTGGTTATTTCCGTAGGGTCCGATTCTTCTTCAGCCATACTTACATAAACATTTATCATTCTGTCGAACTGTCGCTCAAGTTCAAAACCATCATATCCTTCTATAGTTCGTGGTGCAGCCTCTATCATCCATTCACCATACATTGTAGCTAACTCATAGTCGTCCATTCGATAAGCATCAATAAAAATGGAATATGCCTCCAGTTCAGACATACCATACGGAGGTTCATCCTGTGCTTCCTGAGCGTTGGATATGTTAATTGATGTGAAAAAAAATATGATTCCAAAAAATATGTATTTCATTAGTCCGGGTCTTCTGTGTTAAGAAGTTGATACTGTACTGATGTGATTTTATAACTTATATCTCACGATACCAACCTTGTTTTTTCCGCTAAAAATTTATTTTTATTTAATGTTCAATTGATTTATAAACTCTAATAATATTGTTATAAGAAAATGGATTTCCATTGACATTTAAATTATCGATCAATTTTTTAATTTTTTATAGAATTATCAATTAATTTAATAGATTTATTCATCTTTTTACAATGTAATTTTAACTTTTACTCTTTAATATAACAATGTGCTAAACATATTAGTTCTGATTTAAGGCATTGCCGATCCTTATCTAAAGAACCCTGATCACAATTTGTTTATTGCAATCAACATTACAAAAATTTGTGCCAAATTTTTATAGGTTTTTCTTAAAGATTTAGTAACATCAACTTCGATTCTATCAAATTAAAAACCGGATTATGAAACGATTATTTTTATACCTTCTTTTTTTTCTACTATTTAACCCTCATCTGCTTTTCTCTCAAGATGGTGATAACGACGCCTGGGATGTAACTCAGCATCGTGCAGACTACACAGAAATCAGTTTCAAAACCAGCGAGGGCACCTGGATGAACCTGGATGTTAGCCCCGATGGTGAAGAAATTGTCTTCGATCTTCTTGGCAATATCTACATCATGCCGGTAACCGGTGGTGAAGCAAGTGTACTGCGTGAAAGCCTGGCATACGAAGTACAGCCCAGGTTCAGTCCCGACGGCTCCAAAATATCGTTTACCAGCGATGCCGGAGGCGGTGATAACATTTGGGTGATGAACCGCGATGGCTCAGATGCCCGTCAAATCACCGATGAGAGCTTCCGGCTTTTGAACAACGCATTCTGGACTCCGGATGGTAATTATCTGGTTGCCCGAAAACACTTCACATCTGCACGGTCACTGGGTGCGGGCGAAATCTGGATGTATCACATCACCGGCGGCTCAGGCATTCAGCTAACCGAGCGGCCCAATGATCAGCAGGACAAGGGCCAGCCGTTTGTTTCGCCCGATGGGCGCTATGTTTATTACAGCCAGGATGTGTATCCCGGCGGTATGTTTCAGTATAATAAAGATCCTAACAGCCAGATTTATGTGATAAATCGGTATGACCGCGAAAAAGGAGAAATTGAACGGATAACCGGCGGGCCGGGCGGCGCCATCTCTCCCACCATTTCGCCCGATGGCAACAAAATGGCTTTCATCAAACGAGTTCGGGCCAAATCGGTGCTTTACCTCCGCGACCTCGAAACCGGAATTGAACGACCTGTTTTCGACGAACTGAGCCGCGATCAGCAGGAAGCATGGGCAATATTCGGCCCCTACACCAATTTTAACTGGACACCCGATGGAAATCACCTGATTTTCTGGGCTATGGGCGGCATTCAAAAACTGAACGTGAACACCTATGAAGTGGAAGAAATCCCGTTCACGGCAGAGGTAAATCATCAATTAGCCGATGTGGTTCATTTTGAATTCGATCCTGCCCCGGATACATTCACGGCGCAAGCCATTCGTCATGCGATTACTTCACCCGACGGCAATACAATTGTATTCAACGCGGCGGGCTACCTATGGAAGAAAGAGCTTCCGGACGGCACACCACAACGGCTCACCGGAGAAGCCAATCTTGAATTTGAGCCAGTATTCTCTCCCGATGGCAACAACCTTGCCTGGGTAACCTGGAGTGATGAAGATTTTGGCGCTATTAAAACATTGCGGATGGATCAGCGAAATGCAGCACCTCAAAAAATCACTACTGAAAAAGGCATCTACCGAACGCCTTCATTCTCACCTGATGGTCAGACTATTGTTTTCCGTCGGGATGGCGGCAACAATCACCAGGGACACGCTTATACCCAAAATCCAGGCATTTACACCATGCCGGTGAGCGGTGGTGATAAGACATTTATCCGGACAGGAGGCAGCAGCCCGTTATTTAATGCAGCCGGCAACCGGATCTTTTTCCAGCAGGGAACCAACTTCCGCAGTGTGGATCTGAACGGCCATGATGAACGGCACCATTTCAGCTCGCAGTATGGCCTCGAGTTCACCCCCAGCCCTGATAACGAATGGGTGGCGTTTCACGAACTTTATAAGGTCTACATCGCCCCGATGCCTAAGGTTGGCTCCGACATCGACCTGCATGCCAACACCCGCGCCATCCCGGTAACGCATGTGGCAAGAGATGCCGGTTACAGTTTGCACTGGTCGCAAGACGGACAAAAACTACACTGGACTCTCGGAGAGGAGTATTTCAGCGTTGAGCTATCCAAAGCTTTTGAATTTCTGAATGGCGACATGACCGAAGAACTGCCGCTGGGTGACAGCGATGGCATCCGGATCGGACTGGAGCTCGACTCCGACAAACCTTCTGGGGTAACAGCTTTTACCAATGCCCGCATCATTACGATGAACGGTGATGAAGTGATTGAAAACGGCACCATAGTTGTGCGTGACAATCGCATTGAATCGGTTGGTTCTGTTGATGAAATTACCATCCCTGATGATGCATATGTAAAAGATGTTGACGGAAAGACTATCATGCCCGGTTTGGTGGATGCACACGCTCATATTGGGAACTTCCGGTACGGTCTTAGCCCGAATCAGCAATGGGAATATTTTGCAAACCTGGCGTATGGAGTTACCACAGTACACGATCCTTCATCAAATACCGAGATGATTTTCTCACAGTCGGAAATGGTGAGAGCCGGGAATATGGTTGGTCCGAGGGTTTTCTCAACCGGCCGTATTCTTTACGGAGCCGAAAATGTGCAAAAAACGGTCATCAATAATCTTGAGGATGCCCGCTCGGCTCTGCGCAGAACAAAAGCCTTTGGCGCCACATCGGTAAAAAGCTACAACCAGCCCCGGCGCGACCAGCGCCAGCAGGTGCTTGAGGCTGCCCGTGAAATCGGTGTGAATGTAGTGCCTGAGGGGGGATCCACCTTTACTCACAACATGAGCATGATTCTGGACGGCCACACCGGCATTGAACACAATGTTCCAATCTATCCGCTTTATAATGATGTATTGACACTGTGGAGCGAATCAGATGTAGGATACACTCCCACCCTGGTTGTGAACTACGGCAGTGTGAGCGGCGAGTATTACTGGTACCAGCACACAAATGTATGGGAAAAAGAACGTCTGTTGACATTTACCCCGCGTGGTTTTGTGGATTCACGGTCACGCCACCGCACCATGATCCCTTACGAGGAGTATGAAGCAGGCCATATGCAGAGTGCTGCCGCCGCCAAAGAACTGCACGACCGCGGGGTAACCGTAAACATCGGCGGACACGGACAAGTGCAGGGGCTGGCTGCCCACTGGGAAACCTGGATGTTTACCCAGGGAGGCATGAGCAACCACGATGCCCTTCGCACAGCTACCATCAACCCGGCTAACTACATCGGGATGGGCGATCACATTGGTTCCCTCGAAACCGGCAAACTGGCTGACCTGATAGTGATTAACGGCAACCCGCTCCACGATATCAAGGATACCGAAAATGTGGTTTACACCATGCTAAACGGCCGTTTATATGATGCAGCAACGATGAACGAAATCGGCAACCACCCGCGCGAGCGCCTGCCCTTCTGGTGGGAGCGCGAAGGCTACAGCGAGCAGTTCGACTGGCACGCCATCATCCAAGCCGATGGCTATTCGCAATGCACTTGCGGCACAACCCATTGATAAATAAAAAATGGTATGTCTGTCTGAATTGGATTGTCACACCCGGCCAAAAGATGGTGGATAGAGCTTGCACTTTTTTTGGATGGAACAGACATACCATTTATCATTTACAACGTTCTGATAAAGAAAATGAAAAAAACATGGATTATTTAGATAAAGAAGAAAAAGAGATTATCGAATCGTACGAACAGGAAGAATGGGTTTCTTCCGGCAGTGAAAAGCGAAAAGAGATTGAAGAAGCTGCCAAGCAGAGCACGCTGAAAAACAAGAGAATCAACATTCGCCTTACGGAAAAAGATTACCGCGACATACAGGTGAAGGCGATGGAAGAAGGAATTCCCTATCAAACGTTAATTTTGAGCATCATCCACAAATACAATAAGGGAGAACTGAAAAGTTCTTAATAATTTTTAAAAAATTTTCTGGCGGATAACCAAATCTTGATTATCTCTCATCAAGAATACGATCGGTATTCTGTTTGTGATGTAGACATGCGTAAACTCTGATCACATCATTTTCTTCAATACTGTAAAACACTGAATAGGGAAATGTGGCTACTAATCCGGCTCGCAGAGTCCTATACTTTACAGGATATGCTATTGGTTTTTCCGAAATTCGTGATATACACTCATCTACCTTTTCTACAAACATCCTACCCAGGTTTTCCTCTTTTTCATCATACCAGTCTCTTGATTTTTGTATGTCTTCAGCAGCCTTTTTTAATAATACAATCTCAGCCATTGTATTTTTTTGTTAGATCCTTTTTAACACTCTGCCAGGGAATCATTTCTTCAGGATGGGCTTTTGCATATTCAATACGTTCATCAAGCAGTTTTTTTTGATCATCGGTAAGTTCAATATCGTCAATGTCCATTGCCTCGTCCCATAACTCTCCTGCTAAAATTCTTTTTTCCTTTTTACTTAGTTTTTTTAGTTGAGGGATCTTTTCTTTAATCATGACACACCTTTTATTTGATTTGTCGTAATATACAAACTTTAGAAGATTTTTGATGTCCGTCCGCCTCATACAAGGTTTTTTCCCGAAACGGAATTCTGTAAATTGATAAAGAGATAAAAACTATTTCAAACCTTTCAATTCCGCAGATATGTCTAAAAACCGGTTTAACATCGACGATGCCTATCTATTTGAATCCGAGCTTTCCGAAGATGATAAAATGATCATGGAAACCGCCCGGGAGTACGCTCAAACAAAACTTGAGCCGCGCGCTCTTGAGGGAAACCAGGAGGAAATTTTTGACATCAGCATGGCAAAAGAGATGGGTGATCTCGGCCTGCTCGGCGCCACCATCGATCCCGAATATGGCGGAGTCGGTGCCAGCCAAACCGCTTACGGCCTCATTGCCCGCGAAGTGGAGCGGGTTGATTCGGGCTACCGCTCATTCATGTCGGTACAGTCATCCCTGGTGATGTACCCTATTTCGGAATTCGGATCAGAAGAACAGAAACAAAAATACCTGCCAAAATTGGCTTCAGGAGACATGATCGGATGCTTTGGCCTGACCGAGCCTGATCACGGCTCTGATCCCGCCTCGATGACGACCAACGCCCTGAAAACCGACGGCGGCTGGATTTTGAATGGCGCAAAAATGTGGATCACCAACTCGCCCATTTCCGATATCGGCATTGTATGGGCGAAAGCGAAAGAATCAAAAGATGACGATCCGGTAATCCGCGGATTTATTGTGGAAACGGGCATGGAGGGATACACAGTTCCCGAAACCAAACACAAAATGAGCCTTCGGGCATCCTCCACCGGCGAAATGGTATTTGAAGATGTTTTCGTACCCGATGAAAATGCATTTCCGGATATTCGCGGTTTGAAGGGGCCGTTTATGTGCCTGAACAGCGCCCGTTATGGAATCGCGTGGGGAGCGATTGGAGCGGCCGAATTTTGCTACCAAAAAGCGCGGCAGTACGTCCTCGACCGCAAGCAGTTCGGCAAACCTATAGCAGCAAATCAACTTCCGCAAACCAAGCTGGCGGATATGTTAACCGACATCACCTCCATGCAGATGCTGGCATGGCGGCTCGGCCAATTGAAAGATCAGGGCCGGCTTCATCCGAGCATGGTGTCACTCGCCAAGCGAAATAATGTAAACAAGGCGCTGAACATTGCCCGTGTTTCGCGAGATATGCACGGCGGCAACGGCATTTCCGGAGAGTACCGAGTGATCCATCACATGGTAAATCTCGAATCGGTGAATACCTACGAGGGAACGTACGACATCCACGGATTGATTTTGGGCAGGGAGATTACTGGAATACAGGCATTTACGCCGAAAGGGTGAGGAGGTGAGTGAAAAGGTAAAAGATAGACGGCAGAAGTGAGCTAGTGAATGCTCCCTGCTGGCGCAAGCGTCTCGCTTGTGCCTGGTTCCGGTTACTACTTACTCTTAATATTATACCGTCTGCCCTTTGCCTTTTGCCATCTGCCTTTTCACTCCCCTACTCAATCCTTGCTCGTAAAATCTTATCTCCGATCTGAATCGAATCAACCACATCCATTCCCTCAATCACTTCGCCGAAAATGGTGTACAGCCCGTCGAGGTGGGGTGTCCAGGTGTGGGTAAAGAAAAACTGGCTGCCTTCCGTATCCGGGCCGGAGCTGGCCATACCGGCTGACCCTTTTTCGAAAGTGGAAAATGACGGTTCTGTGGGAATGCGATAATCAGGTCCGCCAAAGCCATCACGCCGATCAAAATCCCCGCCCTGAATAACAAAATTTCTGACAACCCGGTGAAAAACAACATCGTCGTAAAAATTTCCCTCAGTCAAATAAATGATGGACGATACCGTAAAAGGCGCATTTATGAGATTAAGTTCCACAGTAATCGTTCCGCGGTTTGTTTCAAGTATCCAGCGGGGATTTTGGCTGAATTCCAGCAGCCGGTTCCAGTCGGGCATCCGAAATGGTTTAGGCTGTACTTCCGTGATAGATTCATCCACTTCCTCACCGTAGTGTTCAAGAATCCGAAGCAGAGACTCCTGCACCGGCCGGTTCAGTTCCGTTCTGGCCACTTCAAACGAATTGTAAAAGATACTGATGTCATCACGGCTGAATAACTCTTCATTCTTATAAAGTGAATCTGCTGCGAATAAAACAGTCCGGTTTTGCTGGTCAAGTGCATGCAATAACATCTCCCTGATTTCAGGCCTGAATGTCTCTGATACATCACTTTCATCAACAAAATCGAGAAGTGCACCGGCTGCATGAAGTGCCCCAATGCCTTCGGTTTGAAGGTTTGAAGAAATCAGTTTTAAGTATGCCTCATTATCAAGAATATGCCTGATCAGCGGCAGAGTAAAATTTTTCAGATAGGGATTTTTTTGATCTGCTTCCTCAATTAAATCGCGGTAATCATCAATCGGCGCCTGGTTAGTTTGCAACAGATCGAGGTAGTGGACGGCTATTTCAGCATTCTCCGGAAAATGGTTGATTTGATCTTCCAATGAGGCCAGCCATTCTGATTCCTCAAATTGGAAATTTTTCAGCGATTCCAGGGTCTGAACCACAACATGTGCATTCGGATGATTCAGCAAAGTGAGAACATGATCATTATTCATCCTGCTTTTATCAACATCCGCCAGGGCTCGCGCCGTCACCACGCCAAACTGAACATTTTCGTAAAGTTCTTCGGCGGATCTTTGGTTTAATACGGACTGAAAACCGGCCTCACCGGTAATTGTAACCAGGTATTGATCAGCCAGTGTAACCGGTTGTGAAGTTCTTTCTTCGAGAAGTTTTACCAATAATTGAAATGCATCCGGATTGATTTCCGGGCGATTGAGAGGCGAACGCCAAAAACCGTACAGCATATTTTGAAGGGTTTGTTCATCAACAGCCTCCGAAATAAAGCGAGCTATGTCATAAATTTTATCATTACTCAGCTCTGCCCTTGTCATGATTCCGCCTGCCGCCTTTGAGCATTTTTGATGATTCATCAACAAATCTTCACTGTCTAAAAGCAGGTTCAGAAATTTTTTACCTCCTTTTCTGTACATAAACTCACAGACATGATCCGGTTTCAGTCCGCTATTTTCAAATTGTTCTTTAATAAGTTCAAGATCTGATTCACCCACCTCCTGAAAACTCAATACAAACCAGGCACGCGGATCATCATTATCGATAGCAGATTCAACAAGGCTGGCAATATCTTCCACATCAGTGTGCACTAATCCTTTCCAAGCCATATTTGATATCATCTTATTTTCATGGCCTGTCCATTCCAGAAGTTTATCAGCATCACGGGCAATCACAGCTTCAGCCACCGATGGAAGATCATCGTGGTACCACTCACCATCCGCAAGTAGGTTATCCACTCTTCCGCAGGAAATCATCAACATCAAAAACCAAAAAAAAGAAAGAAATTTGAAAAAAGTTAAAATTGAAACCCTCATAGCATTGTAATTGTGAAAAGTTCTTCGTTTATTGCACATATATCGTACATAAATCATATATTCTATGGACAACGCTCAACTTACAAGAAAGCAAAAACAGTTTTTTGATTTTATCGTGGAGTATAAAAAGGAACACGATGTTTGGCCAACCTACCGAGAAATTGCGGACGCTTTTAATTACAAATCTCCCAATAGCGTAACTCAAAATATTCAGGCTCTGCTGAAGAAAGGCTATCTCGTCAAAACTGACGATGATGAGTATGACATTCATCCTAATTATGAGGAAAACCTGGGGCTGAAAAAAGAATCAGGAATCCCGGTACGCGGCTTGATTGCAGCGGGTTATCTGCAAGAAGCTGTTGAAGCAGATCTTGGCAAAATAACGCTGGAAACGTTGTTTCCTAACATGGACAATATGTTCGCCCTGCGTGTATCCGGAATGAGCATGAAAGATGCCGGTATTTATGACGGTGATTTTGTTTTATTGATGGACAGTGACATCAAAGATGGTGACATTGGGGCTGTTCTTTATGATGGTGAAACCAGCCTGAAACGAATTTATCATGACAAAAACGGGCTGCGACTTGAACCTGCCAACGAAGAGTATGATGACATCGTTATTGAACCGGATATTTTTGAAGAGGTGCGAATTATCGGCAAATACATCGGGCATATGAACCGGACGGGCATTCACAAAGCCATTCCCAAAAAGAAGGCGAGTTGATTGATTAGAGTCGATAGTATTGAGTAGCGAATATTGAGATATATTTGAAATTACAACTGTCTACCTTTGCCCTCTCTTTTCACTGTAATCAGCCTTCCGTTGGCATCTCTTCTGGATTCAAACAGTTGTGAATCTTTGATCCATGCTCTACCGCCATCTCGTTGAAGCCTTTTTGTGTTTTTGTATTTCAAAGCTTGTTTATGCAGATCGGGTAAACTTCTCATAATTTAATTTATTTGGTTGATGGCGATTGTTCGGAAATAAAATAAAAAAATGATGCGTTTTGTACTATATTGTTTTGGACTGAATTCAACTGAAAAAAAGTAATTCCACAAGGTTTTTAATTATATTTTAAAACTGTATATTTGAAGTCTGTAAAAATTTTGAAATAAACGGAATTAGGAATCATGTACGCTATCGTAAAAATTGGCGGGCATCAATATAAAGTTGCTGAAGATCAAACTATTTTTGTAAACAGGCTTTCTACCGAAAACGAGAAAGTTAGCTTCGATGATGTTTTGCTGGTTAAAGATAAAAAAGGCAAAGTTAAAATCGGCAAGCCAACGGTAAAGGGAGCTAAAGTAGAAGCAAAAGTTGTTGATCATCCCAAAGCAGATAAAGTAATTGTTTTTAAAAAGAAACGAAGAAAAGGCTATAGAGTTAAGCGCGGGCACCGACAGCCCATTACTCAACTTCAAATTGAAAAAATTTCCTAAACGCGAGGTAAATTATGGCACATAAGAAAGGACAAGGTTCAACCAAGAACGGAAGAGACTCAGAATCAAAACGCCTGGGTGTGAAGAAATATGGCGGTGAATTGGTTCGTGCCGGAAACATTATCGTTCGCCAGCGCGGAACAAAGTTTCATCCCGGAGAAAACGTTGGCAGAGGCGGTGACGATACGCTGTTTGCTATGGCCGACGGTGTGGTGAATTTCCGTACACGAAGCGGCGGCAGAAAATATGTCTCCATAGAGCAGGCTTAAAATTTACATCTTTTTTTAAGCCCCGGTAGCAGATGTTGCCGGGGCTTTTTTTATTTTTGGGATATGAATCAATTATCCATTCCCGAATTTCCCGATCTTCAAATTGGCACGCTCTTTTGCATCGGACGAAATTATGCCAGGCATATCGAAGAGATGAAGAGTGAGAGAACCGATGAACCCGTTGTATTTCTCAAACCGAGATCATCAGTCATTTTCAATAATGGCAAAGTACTATTACCTGAAAAAACAAATGATGTTCATCACGAAGTGGAGCTTGTACTTCTGATCGGGAAACATACGCACAAGGTTTCTCCTGATGTGGCTTTGGACTCAGTAAAAGCAGTTGCCGTCGGGCTTGATTTAACTGCACGTGATATCCAGGCCCGTGCCAAACAAAAAGGACTGCCCTGGACGCTTTCAAAAGGATTTCACACATTCGCACCGGTCGGGAATTTTGCTGAGCTCAGGGATAATTTTGATATACAAAATCTTGATCTGTGGGTGAAAGTAAACGGCGAAACGAGGCAGCATGGAAATACTTCAATGATGCTTTTTACTTCAGCAGAAATCATCTCATTTTTGTCACAGCACTTTATCCTTAATCCAGGAGATATTATTTTCACTGGAACGCCCGAAGGGGTCAGCCGGGTCAAAGCCGGAGATACCATCGAAGCCGGCTTGGGAGATCATATCTCATCATTGAAAGTTTATGTACAGTCGTAGTATTCAAACTTTTTTACTTTCACTCCTGCTTTTTTATTTCATCCTTCCTGCAGAAAAAGGCAGTGCCCAGCCTCTTTCGTTTTTAGCAGATTCAGTCTCATATTTATGGCCGACTAACGCAAGCCGCCAGCTTTCATCAACCTTTGCAGAAACACGGTCTGCCCATCTTCATGCAGGCCTCGACATACGTACATGGGGACAGGAAGGCTATCCGGTTTACGCTACCAGAGACGGCTATGTGCACCGAATTGGAATGAGCCCGTATGGATACGGCAACGTAATATATCTGAAACATTTAGACGGCTCCTATTCGGTGTATGCACACCTAAACCGTTTTGAACCTGATTTGCAGGCGTTTGCAGATTCTATCCGGTTCATCACATATCAGGCAAATCTTGACAGGATTGTGGAAGATGAGAAAATATACTACAGCCAGGGTGATGTTATAGCTTACACCGGTTCAACGGGAGTTGGCCCGCCACATCTTCATTTTGAACTAAGAACTCCGGGGTTTAAACCTTTTAACCCGCTTCTCACAAACATTACGGTAAGAGATAACATCCCACCGGTTTTTCGTCAGCTTGGGATCGAGTTTTTTCATCCCAAAACAATGAGGTCCACAGGGCATGAGGTGATAAATGCAGAACGCAGCGGTTCCGGTTATACGTTCGGAGAAGTTAACGTTTCCGGCCCGGTGGGTTTATCGGTTAATGTGCACGATCGCGCCAACGATACACCCAATATCTATGCGGTTTACTCACTTACAATGGTTCATGCCGCAGACACACTCTTTCATGCTACTGCAGATTATTTTTCATACCGGCATGCCGGCCACATGTTTTTGGACAGATCGGCCCCCATACTCGCGCAAACACGCAGAGGATTTCAGCGGCTGTTCAGGGTGAAAGGAAACGAACTACCATTTTACCGCATCATAAAAAATCATGGAATCCTGCAATTTCAGGACGGGCAATATCCAATTACTATCACAGCGGCTGATATTTTCGGTAATGAAGCCACCGCATCAGTCACACTCAATGTAGAAAACAGCAAGGATTTCGCTCCGCGTGAAATCGATTTTGTATCACCCTATCCTTATAGCAATCCGGAACAATTTGGCTCGCCTTCTATTGCATGGAGCAATCCGCGTATTTTACCGGTTGAATCTTTATTAACTACAGCAGAACAACAGGCAATCCCCTTTCAGCGGTTAGAAACATCTTATATGGTTTGTTTTAACCGGTCTGTGAAGAAAAAGCTCATCCCCGGAAAAAGAAATATTTTCACCACTCCTGACAATAACCTTTGGCTTGATTTTCCTGCAACTGCTCTATACGATACTTTAAAGCTGCACCTGCAAATCTCGGAATCCGGCAATGAAATTCATTTTGATTTCAGTCCGGACAGAATCCCTGTTGACGGCAACATCTATTTTAATTACAAGCTTCCGGATGATTTAAGCAACAACAACAGGCTCGCGCTCTATTCAGTTGACCGCTACCGTGAGCGGACGTTTTACCGCCCTTCTATAAATTCCAATGGATTTATCAGGGCACCTCTGAGGGAAATCAGCAGCCTGGTTTTGCGTGAGGATAATACAAATCCCTGGATTGGCAGGGCACGAATTGAACAAAATCTGGCCGGCAATCACATTGTAATCGTTCCGGCTCTCGATCGTGAAAGCGGCATCGATTACAGGCGTTCATCCATCACCGTAAATGGACAAAGAGGAATCGTTGAATACGATCCGGAGAAGAACTTTCTTGTATTTTACAACCCCTCCTTCATGCCGGCCTCTTCCAATACAATTAACATTGAAGTATTTGACGGTGTTGGAAACAGAACCATCAGCAATCAAACACTTGCTTTTTGAAATTCAAACTGCGGCGATACAGCTTATTTCAACCATCACATTTTTTGGAAGGGTTTTAACGGCAACGGCTTCCCTGGCGGGTGGATCTGATTTAAAATACCTGCCATAAACTTCATTAACGGCAGCAAAATCATCCATATCAGCCAGAAATATTGTGCATTTTAAAACATTGTCCATGTTACTGCCTGCCGCTTCCACAACGGATTTCATGTTTTCCATCACTTGCAGGGCTTGTTCTTTAATCCCCCCATTTGCGATTTCCATACTGCCGGGAATAAGTGCTATTTGCCCTGAACAGTATAAAATTCCGTTATGAATCACACCCTGGCTGTATGGGCCAATCGCATCAGGTGCTGCATTTGTCTTTACAATTTTTTTCATGTTGGTAAGTTACTTTAGACTAAAGTTTTAATTATTAGCAAATAGAGTATATAGTTGTACAGAATTATCAGTAATTTTCATATTTGGATTTCGCTGCTTATTGCGGAATCCTTCATATATGGTTACTTTCTACTATTAGAGAAAAATAAAATAATCAACGATATCACGATTAAAAATGAAAAGTTATAAATCACTTCTATTAATTTTCTTATTTGCCGGCTTTGTTTGGGCATGTGAAACTACAGATCCATTTATTGAAGAAGTTCAGATCGGAATTCTTACCGGCGAATTCGATATGGCACTCGAGGCAACCGAAGAAGCCATTGAGCTGGACTCTCTGAATTATGTTGCACACTATTATAAAGGCATCGTATTAGCTTCTCAGGCAGAAACTCTTGAACCTCCTGCAGACCGTAAGCCATATTACGATCGCGCAAAGCAGTCTTTCGACACAGCTAAACGTATTATGCGGGATCAGGAAGAACTGCCGGAAGAATACGAAGAGCTGAATAATACTGTTGTTTCTTTTTGGGCTGATGAATACAACATGGGTGTAAATATTCAAACCGATGACAGTTTATTCAACGCCACAGAAAATCCATTCAGAGTTTCTTTGGATCACTTCGAAAATGCTGCGACTATTAACCCCGATAGTGCAATGACATTTGAAGTAATCTCATCCACCTACTTCCAAATGGATGATATTGAAAATGCTATCAGTAGTTATGAAAGAGCCCTCGAGCTAAAAGACCAACCGGAATCAGACGATTACGAGTACATCATCAGTCTTTATCTTTTTGATGAATCCTATCCAAGAGCTATCGAACTATCTAATGAAGCGATGGAATTATACCCTGATGAACCCATTTTCGTTCAGTTTCTTGCAGACGCCTATATCCAATCAGGCGAACGAGACAGGGCTATAGAGCTGGTCGAAAGTTTGATAGCTGATGATCCTGATAATCCGCAATATCGTAGAGTGCTCGGAACCCAGATATACCAGACAGTGGATCGATTGATTGCAGACGTTTCCGAGAAATATCAAATGCAATTCGATCTGCGCCAGGAAGCACGAAATCAGCATGGTGATGAACTCGATCAAACACAATCCGAAATCGATGAAATTCAAGGAGAAATCGATTCCCTTGAAGATGAAATTGATGAGCTTACGGCAATTGCCATCCGTGAAATGGAACGTGTAGTTGAGCTCGAACCAGAAAGTGAGTCTGCAAACTTTATTCTTGGCATTATTTACCAAAACCAAGCCGCCAACCTCTTTGAAAGGCGAAATAATACAACGGACAACGAAGAAGCAGAACGCTACGATTCCCAGGCAAGAGATGTTCTCAGGGATGCCCTCGTCTATTACGAGCGGGCAGCCGAAATAAACCCGGACAATCCGGAAAACTGGCAGTCTCTATTCCAGGTTTACACAACCCTGGGTATGGAGGAAGAAGCTGAAGAAGCAATGGAACGGGCAGGCTTTTAATAAACAGGAATATAGAAGTCTATGAAAATTCGTATTACCCGAATGGCAACACCGGTAATTCTCGGTCTTGCCTTCGGGCTTTTTTTTGTCCAGGCTTGTTCAACAGTTGAACAAACCGAAGCACCTGATGAAGATCTCAATACTTATGAACAGTTAGACGCTGAACTTAATCGGTTGAATGATCAGATAGCTGACAATCCCGGTTCTGAGGAACTTTATATAAAAAAAAGTAATCTGCTTTTCGAAATTGCTAAAACTCTTTCTCCTTCTGGCAGGCAGCCTGTCTACCAAAATCTGAAAGATCATTCGGATTCGGCACTATCACATTCTGAGATGAATCAGGAAACAATTAAAGAAATTCTTGTGAATGCATGGAGCCATGAGCAGAGTAAAGGCGTTCAATTGTTGCAACAAGGCCGGACAGCCGATATTGTCGCACATTTCAACAATGCCATTACTTTGATACCCGACAGCCTGGTTACTTACAACCTGAAAGCCACCACGCTTTATGAAAAAGGGAATTTGAATGAAGCGATCAAAACTCTTGAAAAAGCTGGTAGAATTTCAGGCGAAACACAAACCGAGCTTGAGGAAAAGCTGGCATACCTTTATTTAGAATCCGGTGATGTTGAGCGCTCAATCGAAATGTACCAGAATCTTGTGGAAGCCAACCCTGACGATCATCATTTAAAACATGGCCTGGTAAATGCATACATTATTGACAATCAACACGAAAATGCAATTTCAATACTTACCGATTTGACCGACCAATTTCCATCACGCCATGCTTACCAGGAAGCACTTGCAACACAGGTCTATTTCTTATTTGATAAAAAATCGGACGATCTGTTGCAGCATGATGATTTAGATGTCGAGTTTACTAATGAAGTTGAACAAATCCATCAAATGGCGAATCAGGTTCACTCAATTTTTGATGAGCTGCAGGCAACTATGCCAATCAATGAAGAAAATACATACAGAATTGCCGGTTTCTACAAAGAAGCTTATTTAAAGCTATCGCAAATCATCAAAAAAATTGAATTAGAAGATGAACTTGCTGAGATAATAAGCGATCAAAAAGAACAATATTTAGACTTGTCTCTCCCACTTTGGGAACGTTTGGCAGAACTGAATCCTGATAACATGGACTATTTGAATCATCTTCGTCAGGTTTATCTCTATTTAGATATGGAAGAAGATGCACAATCTCTTGAAAGAACGCTTAGTTTTTAAATATGAAGTTTAATACCAAAGCCATTCATGCAGGCCAGGAACCCGAAAAAACCAGCGGCGCCGTGATGCCTCCGGTTTTTCAAACCTCAACCTATGCACAAAAAGCACCCAACGAGCATCAGGGCTACGATTATGCCCGCGTGGGAAATCCAACCCGAACGGCACTCGAAAAATTAATTGCCGGACTTGAAGAAGCTGATGAATGTGCATGTTTTTCCAGCGGTGTGGCTGCAATCGATGCCATTTTAAAAACATTGAAACCCGGCGACCATGTTATATCCACAAATGATCTTTACGGCGGCACTTACCGCTTGTTCACTCAGGTTTTTGAGCCATACGGTATCCGGTTCTCTTTTGTTGATATGACAGACATGGCCGAAGTTGAAAAGGTATTCACCGAATCAACAAAACTGGTTTGGATTGAAACACCAACAAATCCGCTGCTTCGTATCATTGATATCAAAAAAGCTGCTCAGATGTCTAATGAACGTGGAGCTTTGAGTGTGGTTGATAATACTTTTGCTTCCCCATATTTACAGCAGCCACTGCTTCTTGGCGCTGATGCCGTAATGCATTCTACAACAAAATATCTTGGCGGCCACTCTGATGTAATTGGCGGAGCGGTAGCTTCATCGGATAAAAATTTCATGGAAAATATTCATTTCCAGGTTAAAACAACCGGAGCCGTCCCGGGGCCGATGGATTGTTATCTCGTACTTCGCGGAATTAAAACTTTACATTTGAGAGTACAGCGTTCGGTTGAAAATGCTAAGAAAGTGGCTGAGTACCTGTCAGAATATCCGGAAGTTGGCACAGTTTATTATCCCGGATTGGACAACCATCCCCAGCATGAACTCGCAGCGGCTCAAATGAATGATTTTGGTGCGATGGTCTCTTTTTCCATGAAAGATGACACAATGGAAAAGGCATTTGATGTAATGAAAAAAACAAAAATTTTTACCCTGGCAGAAAGTTTAGGCGGGGTTGAATCACTCATCAGCCATCCTGCTTCCATGACACACGGCTCCATTCCCAAAGATGTGCGGGAAAAAGCGGGATTAAAAGATTCCCTGATCAGGCTTTCCATGGGAGTTGAAGATATTCAGGATTTGATTGACGATTTGGAACAGGCATTACAATAAAAACTACTGGAATGTTTCATATGAAAAATGTGGTAATTGTTGCAGCAAAGCGTACACCGATTGGATCTTTCGGCGGAAGTTTATCATCATTGACAGCCCCCGAACTTGGAGCTTCTGTTATTTATGAAGTCCTGAAAGCCGGCGGAGTCAAATCAGAGCAGGTTGACGAAGTTGTTATGGGAAATGTGCTCTCTGCCGGAATTGGCCAGGCACCGGCACGGCAGGCAGCACTTAAAGCCGGTTTGCAAGATAAAATTCCGGCAACCACGGTAAATAAAGTATGCGCATCCGGTATGAAAGCCATCATGATTGCGGCCGACCAAATTGCCTTGGGTCATAATGAAATCATGGTTGCCGGTGGTATGGAAAGCATGAGCAATGTTCCTTACTATCTTAAAAAACATCGCTTTGGATCTAAACTTGGACATTCAGAAGTATCAGACGGAATAATTTTTGACGGACTTTGGGATGTTTACAACGACTACCACATGGGCAATGCCGGCGAACTTTGTGCATCCGAATGCGGCATCAGCCGGGAAGAGCAGGATGAATTCGCAATTGAATCTTACAAACGAGCAATTAAAGCTCACGAAGAAGGATGGTTCGCCGATGAAATTGTACCCCTGAAAGTGAAAGGCCGCAAAGGTGAAGTAACAATGGTCAAAATGGACGATGAACTTCAGCGGGTGAATTTTGATAAAATTCCAGAATTGAAACCGGTTTTTGATAAAAAAGGCACCATAACAGCGGCTAATGCCAGCAGTATTAACGATGGGGCAGCCGCAGTTTTAATGATGAGTGAAGAAAAAGCAACAGATCTTGGTGTGAAACCGATAGCAAAAATTTTAAGCCATGCCAGCGCTGCCAAAGCGCCTGAGTGGTTTACAACTGCTCCGGCTGATGCCATACCGCGCGCAATTTCATTTGCAGGAATTTCAAAAAATGATGTTGATCTGTTTGAAATTAACGAGGCATTTTCTGTTGTTTCACTCATAAACAACCAGCTACTGGAACTGGATCCTAAAAAAGTGAATATTCACGGTGGCGCGGTCAGTATCGGTCATCCGATCGGCTGCTCTGGTGCAAGAATTGTAGTAACTCTTCTGCATGCCTTGAAACGCAAAGGAGGAAAACTCGGTTGTGCAGGAATCTGCAATGGCGGCGGTGGGGCATCCGCAATAGTTGTTGAAATGGTATAACAAGGCCTTAATTCCCCGTTGATTGATTCATCATCAACAACCGCTATATTTCAAACAATTAAATTATTTTTATAGAGCTTACATCACTTGACTTTTTTAAACAGTGCATGTATCATATTTCTTTACGCATATAGAAATCAATTAAGTAGATTCTGGTATTTAAAAAAACGTATATTTATTTAATTGATCATATAACAACAAATCATTTTCCAGCCTATTAAAAAAAGCTACAGTTTCACTTTCTAAAACCTGATTTTATGCTTTAACCTAATCAACAGCGGAGATTTGTTTTCTTTGTTGAGTGGTTAACAATATCAGCTTTCAGTTTTTACGATATGAAACAATAATAAACATTTGAAACGAGTTATCTTTACATATTTTAAGTGGTTTTAACTGCTTTACCATCAAACAGCATCATCATTATGAAAAAATTCACACTTCTGTTATTCGTAGTTGCTTTTATTCCATTCGGTTTCGTTCAGGCGCAGGTTGGCATTACAGCAGTTCCATTTCTTCAAATAGAACCTGACTCAAGAGCCACAGGTATGGGAAATACCGGTGTCGCTATTGCAGATAATGCATCTGCAATATTCTGGAATCCGGCGGGGTTGGCATTCCAGGATCAAAGCCAGATTCACCTTACACACGCTAACTGGCTTCCAGCATTCAATGCCGATCTTTTCTACGATTATCTCGTCGGCACATATCATGTTGATGGAATAGGCACCATCGGCGGACATATAACCTTTTTAAATCTTGGTGAACAAACCCGGACCGACGAAACAGGACTTGAACTCGGCCGCTTTAACAGCTTTGAAATATCAGCCGGACTTTCTTACGGCTTCAGCATATCGGACAATTTTGCCGTAGGTACAGGTTTGAGATTTATCTACAGCTCATTAGCTGATGGCGATGTAAGTGGACAAAGTATTAATCCCGGTTCAAGTGTAGGGCTTGACCTTGCCGCTCTTTACAAATCTAATCCCTTTGAAGTGGCAAACAGAAACGCTTCTTTAAGCGCCGGATTTAATTTGTCAAATATCGGCCCGGGTATTCAATATACCGATAACGCTCAGAAAGATCCGCTTCCCACCGTATTACGCGCAGGTTGGGCTTACAAGATGGATCTCGACTCCAACGGCTTGAACACTATCACTTTTGCCAACGATATTTCGAAAATCATGGCAAGAAATGAGCGTGTCGGCGCCGACCCGGAAAATCCTGAGTATGAAGCAATGGGCGTATTTGAAGCCCTGTTCAATTCCTGGGGATCTTACGAGCGATTCAACGGAACTGAAATGGTTTCGGTTAGCCTGGCTCAGCAGCTCATGTTCGGTTTTGGCCTGGAATATTGGTATGATGATTTATTCGCTCTCCGAACCGGCTATTACTACGAGCACCCCGAGAACGGGAACAGAGAATTTATTACGCTGGGTGCAGGACTCAGATACAACATCTTCGGAGTAGATTTCAGCTACCTTTACACACTTGAGGACGACCATCCACTTGCAAACACAATCCGGCTGAGTTTATTGGTCAATTTCAGATAATACAGGCCGGATGACTTACAGGTTTTCAGGGAGCAGTGGTAAGATCGCATTATCACTGCTCTTTCTGTTTTTTGGAACCACTATTTATTCCGATGCTCAGAATCTTCTCCAAAGAAATCTGCCTGTTTCCCCTATCAGTAATATCCAGAATCAGCCGGATCAGACTGTTGAGGGTATCCTGAATGTGATTGCTGTAATGGTTGAATTTCAACCAGACACCAACCGTTTCACATCAGGGAGCGGAACTTTTGAGCCAGGCAGCATCCCCTATCTTGAAGATCCGGATACCAATATCGATGCACTCCCACATGATCATGGTTATTTTGAGGCTCACCTCGAATTTGCAAAAAACTACTTTGAACGCATGTCTCACAACCGCCTGACGATTAATTACCAGGTTTTGCCGGAAATTTACCGACTGGATAAACACATGGAGCACTACTCTCCAATTGGCCAAGACCCGGATCTTTCACCGCTCGGCGAATTTGCAAATGATGTCTGGGAGCTTGTGGCTGCGGATGGCACTTTACCGGTTGAACTGAATCAACATCAGAATACCGCATTCATCATTTTCCACGCGGGTGTTGGCAGAGATATTGAACTGACAGGAACCACACTGGATAAAACTCCACAGGATATTCCCTCGGTTTACCTGAGCCGGGACGCACTCCGGCGATTCCTGGATGATCCCTCCTTCAGCGGATTTTTGATTGATAATGGAAACATCCTGGTAAATAACACACTGATTTTACCGCGCACGTTGAGCCGCGCAGGAACGGATGCGGCAGACAATCGTTTTGTACTGCCTCTTTCCATCAATGGGCTTTTAACTGCACAGATTGCCAGCCATCTTGGCCTGCCTGATTTGTTTAACACCAAAACCGGTGAATCCGGAATCGGGCGATTTGGGTTGATGGACGGCGCGGGAATATTTTCGTATAACGGGCTATTCCCTCCCGAAATGTCGGCATGGGAAAAAGTGTACCTGGGCTGGGAAGAACCTTTTGAAACTTTACCTGAACCTGAGCGGCAAATAAACCTTGATGCTGCTGTGAAGAAAAATCCGAAAAGCATTGCCCGGATTTCCATTTCAAATGATGAATACTTTTTGATAGAAAACCGGCATCGGGACCCTGAAAACCAGGGTATAACTCTTACAATCCGGCGCCCGGATGGATCGGTAACTGAACAAACATTTACCAACAGAGACACATCCTTCGTATTTCAACTCTCTAATTTTGATGAATTGCTTGAACCCGGAGTTGTAACAAACGTAAGCAACTACGATTTTTCCCTGCCTGGAGGCCCTGTGGGTATTTTGGATGAGACTGATGAAGAAAGGGTTTTAAACGGTGGAATTTTAATCTGGCATATTGATGAATCTGTAATTCGAAGTCAGCTTGCAATGCGGCAAGGCGTGAATGATAATCCGGATCGGAGAGGTGTTGAGTTGATGGAAGCCGACGGTGCCCAGGATATTGGCAGGCCCACACAAATCGGTTTTACGCAGAATGAAGTAAATGGATCAGCTTTCGATTTTTGGTGGAGTGGCAATAATGCATCGGTACGCACCCCAACCGGAACAATCACTCTTTATGAAAACAGATTTGGCCCGGATACAACTCCAAATAACAGAAGTAAATCCGGTTCTCCCTCTTTTTTTGAACTGTTCGATTTTTCCGACAATCTCCCCACAGCCTCCTTCCGGATACGGCCTGCCGATCCCTTCAGTGATTTATACCGTTTAACAGAATCTAAACAAAACCTTCCCTTCAAATATTACACACCGGCTGATGTCTCGCACTGGCAAAATTTCCCGCTCGCCATCATTCCTTTTGAATCGGGAGATCAAAATATGGCACTTATTCCTGCTCAAGACGGTGTGCACATTTACAATGCTAATGAAAATTCTCTTTTTGATTTCAGTGATAGTTTCACAAACCATATCCAGCAGCCATTCTTCGAGCCAGAATCAAACAGGTTTGCCATTGCCCAAATACCCGGCGAAAGTGAATCCATTGATGTTGAAATTGTTGAAAGTGATGGTTCAGATTTTTTCTCGATCTGGAATTTTAATGCACCAAAAAATTCAGCTTTTATCAGCTCACCTGCACCAAGAATTCTGCATTTTGATGGTTCAAGAGCAAAGGCAGATTTAGCTGAACAGGAAATTGATTTTGAATTTTTTGAAGAAGGCAGGCAGTTTACAGAAATATTAAATGGCCATCAGGCTTCAATCAACAATAACGGACACATCAGATTTAATATATCCGGAACCGAATACAGGCAACAAATTCCTTCGTCCGGGCCTCCGTTTGAACACCCTTTCTATCTCGGTTTGGTTGAGTCGGAAAGCAATCGTTTTAACGCTTTTGTGTATAAAAAAGATGAGCTTTTTTTGTTTGATCCCATAAATCAGCCGGAACAGTTAATCCAGTTATATGCATCACCGGAGATTGGCTGGCCTGCTTTGGCGAATTTTAGCCGCGACAATAATATCGACTTTATCTTTGTTGATCATCATCTAAATCAGTTGACTGCTGTAAACCGGAATGGCGCTATTTTAAACCATTTTCCCATAACACCACCTGGTAATGTGCAATTTACCGGAACACCACTTATCGCAGATATAAACGGAGATGGCAATTTTGAATTTCTTGTAACCGGGCAGGATCCTTATTCAATCAATATTTATGCGTACAATTACAGAGGACAACTGATTAATGGATTTCCACTGTTTGCCGGCAGTAAGAATGAAGCAGCGGACCAGCCGATTCATCCAGCATTCACCGGGAAACATTTGATTGCTTTAAGCCATTCCGGTGACCTGAAAGTTTGGGAGTTTCCAAACATGGATAAAGTTCTTTGGGGATCGAAATATGGGAACAGCGGGAATAATAAAATTACCGGCCTGCTCTCTGATGCTGATCCTGGCGCGCCCGCTTTCGATTTACTGAATAAACAGGAAACTTATAACTGGCCAAATCCTGCTTCAGACCATACATTCATTAGATTTCAAACCGAAGAACCGGCAGAAATCCGCATCCGCATAACCACAACCAGCGGACGGCTGATTTATGACCAAACGCTGGAATCCCGTGGCGAAGCTCCTGAAGAGATCGAGATTGATACAGAAAATTGGGGAAGCGGCGGTTATATGGCGCTCGTTTCTGCAACATCAAATGGCCGAACCGAACGCAAACTGATAAAAATTGCAATAGCCCGGTAAATGGCACGATTCAAACCATACCTTCTTTTTTTTATTTCCGGTGTAATCTTATCCGGTGCATTAAACCTGTCTGCCAATGCACAGGTATCACCCGGTATGTTTGAGTATCCCCAAAACCACCTTCCCTGGTTTACCATCGAGAGCGAACATTTTCTTGTCCATTATCAGGAAGGGAGCAGCTATGCAGCTCAAAAAACATCAAAAATAGCTGAAGAAATTTATGGGCCGGTTACATCACTTTATCAACACGAGCCGGACAGAAAAGTGAGCATTGTTTTGCGCGACAGGGAAGATTTCTCAAACGGAGCGGCATTCTTTTTTGATGATAAAATTGAAATATGGGTGCCTGCACTAGACACGCCGCTTCGGGGAACCCACCACTGGCTCAGAAATGTGATCACCCACGAATTTACCCATATGGTGCAGCTTGGGGCATCCATGAAACGTTCCCAGCGGATACCATCCATCTACCTGCAATGGCTCTCCTATGAAGATGTACGCCGCCCTGACGTACTGTATGGATATCCAAGCGGGATTGTGACTCATCCATTTGCTACGGTGAGCATACCGGCCTGGTTTGCTGAAGGGACCGCACAATATCAAAGACAAGATGTAAACCACGATTTCTGGGACAGCCACCGGGACATGCTTCTCAGAACCCGGGTTCTTTCCGGAACTGTCCTGAGCCTTGACGAGATAGGATTCTTCACCTCAAAAAACAGTCTTGAAAGGGAGCTGGTGTACAACCAGGGATTTGATTTTACCATCTACCTGGCAGATCGTTTTGGGGAGGAAATCATTGCAGATTTAAGCCGGCAAGCTGCAGAATCAGGACGAAGTAATTTCAACAAGGTTTTGGAACTGGTTACCGAAATTCCCGCTGAAACACTATACCAGGATTGGTTGAATGGCCGAAAAGAATTTTATCAACAGCAGACATCCAATATCAAACCAACTACTATTGAACCCGTTGAAAAGAATGGTTTTTTCAATTTTTATCCTCAATTCAGTCATGACGGAAACTATTTTGCTTACCTGACTAATCGCGGGCGGGATTATGCGCGAACATCCCTGGTAATCCAAAATGGAAATGAAGAAACCGTGATTGATGATATAGGCGGGTTTGATTTGAATGATTCTCAGCAGCAATACATGGCCACACATGGTCTCTATTCCAATCCCTCCATCGACTTTATCAGCAATCGATTTTCATTCTCTCCGGAAAACCGAAAAGTTGCATACAGCCGGGCCAAAAAAAACCGCTATGGCGAAACCTATCAGGACATTTATATTTTCGATTTGGAAACCGAAAAAAAGCAAAAAATTACGAATAGTGCCCGTATTCAGGATCCCGCCTGGCATCCCTCTGAAAATAAAGTTGCAGGCGTCCGGCTCAAAGACGGCACCCAAAACCTGGTACTTCTTGACCTTGAAGCCGGTGTAGCAGATCAGGTTACGCAATTCAAATCGGCAGAAACTGTTCATACACCGGTTTGGGCTGATGAAACTACCATTTATTTTTCAACGGCTTCCTCAGCTAACCGAAACATTTACAAGGCCAACCTGGGCAACGGCCAGATCCATCCCATACTCTCCGGATCTGATGTTGATTTTCGTGATCCCTGGATGGATGCAGAAAACAGGTTGCTCTACTTTTCGTCAGACATCAGCGGGATTTTCAATATCTATCAAAAATCACTTGATGAGGATGCCATTTATCAAATTACAGATGTGATTGGCGGAGCCTTCATGCCGCACGTAAAAAATGATTCTGTTTATTTTGCCGATTATCATTCAGACGGATACAAAATTTCCAGAATTTCACTGAAAGATAATATCAAACCTGTTTCATCCGGATACGATTGGAACTCATATTTATATCAGGAAAAATCCCCTGACCCTGATTCATTCTTAGCTGATGATTTTCTAACTGAAGAAGAGTTGATGGCTCTAAAGCCAGAAACTGAAGAATCAGTAAATGCGATCTTTTCCATCCAAAACGAAAATCGTTATTGGCGGCCATACAGCGAAACCACAACTGGCCTGGCGGTTTATCCTGTTCTCCGATTCGATAATTATTCGAAACTCGAAGGAAACAATTCCCGACTGATCCGTGATGGAAGAATTGGTGATTTCGGACAAAATATATGGAGAGATTTCAAAGCAGGTGCATACTTTTCTTCGAGAGATGTTACCGAATCTTTCTCAATTTTTGGCGGTGCTTTGCTTGGAATAGGCTCACGCACGGCCGATGGAATTGGAAATTTCTTTTCACCATCACGCATCAACAACCTCGACCGCGACCTTTTTCTGATTGTTGATTATCGCGGGCTGCCATTTATCAAACGAAGCTGGTCTCCCACAATCAGCCTGGAAATATACAACCTGAAACGAAACGTGCAAGATGGCCTCTCGATTGAAGAGTTTCCCTGCACATCGTGTCTGCCCGAAGAGCGGGAAATAGACATTCGTTATAATATGTGGGAAGCCAACCTGTTTTTGAGGAGCAAACTTAACCGATGGAGTTTGCTTGAGCTTGGCGCCTCCTATTCGCCTTATAGTGTTACGGTTGAAGGATTCTTTTCCAGGGAATTCCAGGAATTTATCCCCGGCAGCACTTCAGAATATTTCAGGGGGGCAACCTACTCAGCTACCTACTACATAAATCTGACACCTCCCACCCGCCATGCAGATATTGCTCCTGAAGGAATCACCACCTCAATCGGTTATAAATTTCAGCCGGGTGAACTGCTCCAGGATTATGAAATTGAAGACGGAACACTTTCTCCGGTTTTTTCGCGCGACAGAAATCACTCTCTTGAATGGCGAAAACGCCTCGGGTTTGGGCTGACAAATCAAACCAATGCATTAATAACTTCAAGAGCCTTTGCTTATCTGAACCGGCCCGAAGATTACTTCTATCTTGATTATGCCGGCGGAATGAGCGGAATGCGATCATATCCCTATTTTGCACTTGGCGGCCAGAGAACCTGGTTTTCACGCGCATCACTGCTCAGGCCGCTGTTCACACAAATTAATCAACAGGCCGGCCCCTACTCGTTCGATAAAATTTTTGGCCATCTCTTTTTTGAGGCAGGAAACGGCTGGGGCGGCCCTTTAAATATCGGAGATTCCATTAAAACCGGAATTGGCGCCGAATTAAGATTTGCCTTCAATTCGTATTATCTTTTCCCCATGAAGTTTTTTGTAAATACTACATATGGCCTGAACCGTTTTAACGTAACATTGCCATCGCAATTTATAACATCAACCGGTTCAAACGAAGTTCAGTACGGCAGAGAAATACTTTTTTACTTTGGCTTAACATTTGATTTTGATCCGTAATGAAGAACACCTTTTGTTTGATATTGTTTTCTTTAGCGCCCCTTCTGTTGCATTCACAAAGCAATCAAGATAAAACAGATTCTGTGGTGATTATTGAGAGAGATTTAGAAGAATCTACGTCACTTCATGTAGTTACACCCATCCTGATCAGAAATTCAGGATTGAATGCAAATTACGAATACAATTCTTCGCAATCGGGATTCTGGAATAACACTGCGGCTAATTTCTTCAGTTCGCTGATTCTTCCCGGTTCAGCACAGATTGCCAACAGAAATTGGAAGCGTGCAGGACTTTTCGTTGCTGTTGAAGCACTCTCAATTTATATGATTCTGGACTATAGAAACCGGGGAAATTCGGGTGAACGCAGATATGAACAATACGCTGACGACAATTGGAGCGTTGTACAGTACTCCGAATGGCTGATTGATTATCACTCAATCCACGGAATAAATAATCCGCATCTTCCGGAGCTTAAAAATTTACTTCAGGGAAATGAGGCGGCATTCGATCCGGATCAGGACTGGGATGTAGTGGACCTGGAAATCCTGAGAAATGTTGAAAGAAATACTCCTTACGTCACTACAGATGATTTAGGCGCAAATAACTTCTCGCATGTGTTGCCCGGTTATGGATCTCAGCAATATTACGAATTGATTGCAAAATATTATCAATATCAGGCCGGCTGGAGAGATTACGATCAATTTCATAACAGCCTTGGACATACGGAAGACTTATATTACGAACGTTATCTTATTGACCGAAACGGAGCCTTTGCAAGCCCAATGTTTTTCGAAGGTGCAAGGCTTTCAGAACGTTTTAACGATGATTTCAGAAGAAGCAGGTTATTTACATCAATTTTGATAACAAACCATTTTTTATCAGCATTTGATTCATATTTTACAATCAAACTGAAACAAAACAGGCTCCAGGCAACTTCAAGCATTTTGCCCGGTCAACAGCTTGTTGTCAGTTACAGTTTTTAAGAAAAGATATTATTTTTCGCCATGCTGGAATTGCTCAAAAACTTTTTTACGAACAAAAAATTATACAAGATCGCCGGTGCGATTATTGCGGCAGGCCTGGCTTTTGCCCTGCTTATGGATAAGGTGATTATGCCTTACTACACAAATTATAATAAAGGTGTAACCGTGCCGGATGTGACAAAAATTTCGCTGGAAGAAGCACAAACACTGCTTGAAAATTACGGGCTGCGCCACGAAATTCTCGACCGCAGGTCCCATTCAGCTTACCCGGCAAATTATATTATAGACCAGGCACCTGCTCCGCGGCAAATCGTAAAACCAAACAGGAAAGTTTATCTTACTGTTAACTCTGATGTTACACCAAAAACCGTAGTACCTGATGTATTAGGAATGCACCTCAGAAATGCTGAACTTCAGCTCGAAAATCACGGGCTCAATATTGGAACCATCAGCTACGAATCCTCACGCTTCAGAAATACAATTTTGCGGCAATCGATTGCACCGGGTGATACGGTCAGCCGCGGAACCGTTGTAAATCTTGCCGTTAGCGACGGATTGGGTTCACGGATGGTGGATGTGCCGGATGTTACAGGCATGCGTCTTTCCGAAGCGCAACAGGCCATTACCCGGGCAGGCCTTCGGGTAGGAGAAATTCGATTTCAGCCAAGCCAGGAATTTACACCTAATACAATAATATCCTTCGCGCCCGAAGAAGAACGATTAACCGAAGGTGAATCCATGATGTTAATTGTAGCCGAACGTTTTGATGCGCGTGAAGAAATCGAAGCCGGTGCAATTATCGATGACACCACAGCAGCACCACCACCAGACTCTATTGATAACATAAACAATAACAATGAATTTTAATCTTCCGGTTTTAGCTCCATCCATTCTTGCGGCCGATTTTTCAAAACTTGGTGAACAAATCTATCAGTGCCTTGAAGCCGGAATACAATGGATTCACTGCGATATTATGGATGGGCATTTTGTTCCTAACATCAGTTACGGCCCTGCCATCGTAGAAACAGTTCGAAAAATTGCACCAGAGGCTTTTCTTGACGTGCATCTAATGATTGAAAATCCGGATCAATACATTGAAGATTTTTCGGATGCAGGAGCTGACCTGATTTCAGTGCATTACGAAGCGTGCCCTCACCTTCACAGAACCATCCAAAATATTGGGCAGCACGGATGCATGACAGGAGTTGTTATAAATCCGGCAACAAGTGTTGAGCTATTGCGGCCAATACTCCCGGAAGTTGACCTTGTATTAATAATGAGTGTAAATCCCGGTTTTGGCGGACAATCTTTTATCGAATCAAGTGTTGAAAAAGTGCGGCATCTGGTACAGTTACGAAATGATTTAAATCAAAATTTCCTTATAGAAATAGACGGTGGTGTTGGATTGAATAATATAGCCAAATTAACATCGGCCGGTACTGATATTCTGGTTGCTGGAAGCAGCGTTTTTAAAACTGATAACATTCCAGCACGAATATCAGAACTTACTACTAAAGCACTTTCAGGAACAGACAAAGTGATTTAGTGATTTATTTATATTTTTAAGAAATTATATCCCAAAATAAAACAAAGCCATACACATATCGATACTTCTCAGCAACTATCAGAAGAGATTATATTTATAGAAAACATTGAGCCGGTGGTGATTCTCGGATTTTCTGATGAGCACCTTCAACTACTGGATAGTGCATTTCCCTCAACCAAAATAACAGCACGTGGCAATCGAATAAAGATTTTAGGCCCTAAAACCGAGGTGGATCATGTCACAGACATTTTGCAGGAGATGATTCAGATTGCCAAAAGAAACAATCAAATTCACTCAAGCGACGTAAAAACACTTTTGGCTTTAGCAAATAAAACGGAAAGTAAGAAATCCATATCAGCCAAAATTCCGCATCAGCCAGATACCGGTGATATTATCTTGCATACACATACAGGCGAGGCTCTCACCGCAAAAACACCTGGACAGCGAAAAATTGTAGAGCAATCCGAATATAACGACATTTTGTTCGCTATTGGCCCGGCAGGAACCGGAAAAACGTACACTTCTGTGGCTTTGGCTGTAAGAGCGTTGAAAAACCGAAAAGTTAAAAAAATAATTCTTGCACGGCCTGCTGTTGAAGCCGGTGAAAATCTTGGTTTTCTTCCAGGAGATCTCAAAGAAAAAATTGATCCTTACCTCCGGCCACTGTACGATGCACTCGAAGAAATGATAGAATTTGATAAACTGGAATTCTATCTCACAAAAAACGTAATTGAAATTGCACCACTTGCCTATATGCGGGGTCGTACGCTCAATAATGCATTTGTCATATTGGATGAAGCTCAAAACGCTACTAACATCCAGATGAAAATGTTCCTGACCAGAATCGGTTTCAACAGCCGGGCAATTATTACCGGAGATATCACACAATCCGACCTTCCCCGGCACCAGGAATCGGGGTTGATGTCTATACAGAAAATATTGCAACAAATAGACGGTATTTCCTTTGTATATCTCGATCAGCAAGATGTTGTAAGACATAAGCTTGTCCGGGATATTATTGATGCTTACGAGAAGTTTGAAAAGAAAAAAAAGGAGAAGCGCTGATGTTGAAGTCTGTTGGCAGTAGTACGGTTGATACGACAAGCCGTGTGAAAGCCACCCCTCTATATGAGGGTACTTTTGCTGTGGGAAAGGATAATAAATTTATACCTGTAAATAAATCGGGTAAAACCCCAAAAGGAACTCTGAAACTCTCTATTAATCCTTTTTTAATTCAGGATGAAGAGAGAAATATCCTGCTTGACGCGGGTATAGGTGAGCTTTTTGGTGGAAACACAACCATCGAAACCATACTGAAAAACCTTGATGAACAGTCAGTTGCAGAGTATGAAATATCAGATATTTTCTTAAGCCACCTCCATTTCGACCACATGGGGGGTATTGCTCACCGGCAAAATGGTTACTGGGAACTCACCTTTCCGGATGCAAAAATCTGGGTTTCCAAAGCAGGCTGGGAAAAACTGCATTCAAAAATTGACGATATAGGTGAAGTAAAAAGAAATTTCTTCAACTTTGTGGACATGAAGGGTGACATTGAATTTTTGTCTGATGAAGCTCGCCCTATTCCCAATGTTTCTGTGCGAAAAATTGGCGGACACACAGAATTCCATCAGCTCTTTTTATATGAAAATGGAGAAAATCGATATATGATGGCTGGTGATGTGATTGGCCGCAGAATTGCTATCAACCGAAGTTTTTTAGCCAAATTCGACTTTGATCCCAAACACAGCATGAAGATGAGAAAAGAGCTTAAAAAATATGCCTATGAAAACGGGCATACAATCATGGCCTACCACGAAACTGACCATCCGCTGTTCTGTCTGTGTGATTATCATGAAAAGAAAGGTTATACCGTAGAAACTTGTACATGAGCTTGCCCGGTTACATTACTGAAATAAAAGAATTTCTGGTTCAGAATTATTTTCCCACTGAGGTTGATAGCGTGGTGATTTTGGGTTCCGGCCTTGGCGATTTTTCCTCTGCCATTAACAATGCCCAAAAAATTCCATATTCAAACATTCCTGGATTTCCTGTAACCTCGGTAAAAGGGCATTCCGGCGAACTTTATTCCGGCGAAGTTGCCGGAAAAAATATCATTGCTTTTTCCGGCAGGTTCCATCATTACGAGGGGTATGATTTAAAAAAAACGGTACTCCCAATCCATCTTGCAAAATCTTTTGAGGCGAAAAAAGTAATCATCTCCAATGCAGCCGGTGCTATTAATATATCGTTTAACATTGGTGATTTGATGGTGATAGACGATGTGATCAGGCTGTTCCAAAATGTTTCTTCTTTTCCTTCCAGTCCGTTCCGTTATAATCTTTATCCCGTATCTGATAAAGTGCGGAGAATCGCGGCTGAAATTGGCCTCGAAATTCAGCGGGGAAGCTATCTATACGCAAAAGGGCCGAATTATGAAACCAAAGCTGAAATCAGAGCTTTCCGTATTTTAGGGGCCGATGTTGTCGGCATGAGTACAGTTCCGGAGCTGATTGAAGCCGCCCGTTTGAACCTGCCCGCTGCGGCTATCTCTCTTATCACTAACATGGCTGCCGGTGTGGAAATGGGAAAACTGGACCATTCTGAAGTGGAAAAGGCTGCCCGTGAACGAAAGGGTGATTTTGCAAGGCTCGTCACAGAAATCATCAAACGTCTTTGATGATTTTAAAAACGAAGCTTAGTTTCTTTAGTTCATAAACTGAACCGTCGCAAAGCCTGCTGCAATTGCAATCAGGAAGCTCAGCAGGGTTCCTATCAAAATATACTCTGTTAGTTTTCGGTTTTTGGCTCTCGTAAGGTCACCAAACCTGAAAACCGATTTTGCAGCAAGCAAAAAGCCGATAATCTGCATATGTCCGGTTAAAATGGCAATATAAATGAAAATCCTTTCCAGCATTCCGATATACATTCCCGCATTATCGAGTGAGCCTTCGTTTTCAGTATCAATTTGGCCACTCCAGCGGTTCATTATATTCATCATAATGTATGATGCAGGATATGTTAAAAAAATCAGGCTGGTCAATATTATCCAGAATGATTCGCCCGGTAGTTGAACTACTGTTTCATTCCAAAATAACATCCATACCGAAACCAACACTAACAAGTGCAAAATTTGGTCTGTGCCAAACCACAGGCTTCGGGTTTCTTTTGTCTGGAGCTGCACTTTTACAACATCAATCAATAGGTGTGAAAATGCAATCAAAATGGCAATATGCCAGTAGGATATGTCCCATAATATCAGAAGTATCAGTATAAAATGAAGAAGTGCATGAATATAGAGGTACGGCGATTTCCATTTTTGTTTTTCTTTCTCAACGATCCATTTTTTTGGCTGCAGAAAAAAATCTCCGATCAGATGTGCCAAAATTAATTTTATAAGTATCATGGATAGTAGCTGTTTAGATTTCTGATTTGTGTATCAATCCGCTCTCTGTAGTATTGATCTAATTCGATTATTTCATAAACCGAGCCTCTTTTTATTCTGTCGTTCACTGACGACTGTGCAATTCCAAGTTTTTTTGCTATCTCTACTTGTGTTATTCCGGGAACATCAAATAGTATGGCGGCAACTTCTGCGGTATTGCTCGTCCAGGAGTTCATGATTACGAGTGCCAATTTGAACATCATGTTGAGCTCTTTGTCAAATTCCGGCCATTTTGATTTTATGCCCAAATGAATTTTTTTTTCTTTTAGCTCATCTAATAGTTCACCCGAATACACGAATGCCTCTCCTATGGCTTCACTCACGCGGTTGGCATATTTTGCATCATCGCCTATTCCAATTGCGATGCGAACATCAAGGTTTTTTTTGTTGATTTTTTTTATGATGGATTTGATAAGTATGGCTGCCCGCAATGCTTCTCGTGCTTCTATTTTGAGTTGAAAGCTGTCGCCCCGATATATTTCCCAGTTTGTTGGCGTTTCCCCAAATTTTTTGAAGAGTGTTTTGAGCGGATTTAACCATATTCCTGGTTTATCTACTGCTCTGGACTGTACGATATCTCCGGTTATTGTAGTTTCCATACCGGAATATCGGTATTTTATTCGATATTTTCAATTTATCGAGTAATTTAACGATAATTTATTTTTATCGGCTTATATATCGATATTTTGTGTTTATCGGCTAATTTGCCGATATTTAGCTTCTGAATTGCTTAAGATATTGTTTTAGTTTTACTTTTTTTTGTGTGCTTTTACTGGACATGTATCGAATTTTTCCAAATATGGGGCGTTCTTGCCAGGCTCGGTCAAATCTTCCGAAGCACCAAAAGATACCTGAATAGCTGTTGGGGTCTCGGCCGTCGATGGCGAAGGTGTTATTGAGGTCTATGAGATATTGGAGAGCTGTTTCTGGTGTATCTGTCCATTCTATTACTTTTTTCCCCCATAGCATTCGTAAATAATTATGGATAATGCCTTCTTCTCTTAACTGCGTTTGTGCTGCATTCCAGATTTCGTTGTGTGTCTTTGATTGTGCAAGTTCTTCGTAGCTGTATTGCCATTTCCTGGGATCATTTTTGTGTTTGTCGAGTGTTTTTTTGGCCCAGTCTGGTAAACTATCGTATTTGTTATAGTCGGAACGATGATAGGCATAATGAAATCCTACTTCCCGCCACGTGATCACCTCGTCCAGAAAGCTGTCGATATTTGGGTTGCCGTTAAAAAATCCACCTCTTGATCCATTGTTGTAGCTAATTTTGTTGAGATCCCATCCTTTTGGTTGATGCTCTAACACAGTTTTTACTATTTCGTATTCGGATATTTTTCCAAAATGCAGCCAGGGACTCAGCCGGCTCGTTTTGTTTTCATCGGGGTGATTTCTTTTTTCGTCGTATTCAAGCAGCCCGTATTGAATAAATTTTCCAAGCATGCCAAGAGCGGCCGATCTGCCGCCATGCCATGTTATTGGTTTCACTTCGTGATTAATATTCAAGCCGGATATGAATTTTGGGATATCATCCAATGCATTTTTTGCATCGGGTAGTTTACTGAAAGTGTGTGGATCGAGTTTGATTTGCTGCTGATTAACAAGATCATCTAACGGATTTTTTTTGGGTGGATTTGTATATGCTTCGATAAAATTCTTTTGCATGATTTTTCGAAACAGATACGCACTGTAGGGATCTTTTTCTGTTATGCCGAGTGGTATCAGCCCGTTGCTGTCTACGGTGATGTATGGAATTTTGAATAGCTCAGGATAACGCTCATTTCGTTCACGCATAATAAAAACGGGGTATTCATCTGTGATGAGAAGGCAAGCATTTTCAGCAAGATCCTTCAATAATTTTTCATACTGTCCCGTTTTTTCTTCTACAAATGATATGTAGTTCAGATTTTGCTGCTCTGCATAATCAAGATGCTCTTTCATTCCCTGCATCATGAAAGTATGTGATCGATCCGTTGCCCATGGATAGTCGCAGGAAAAAGCCTCAAATATCAGCAGTGGCTTATTTAGTTTATTTGCCCATGCCACTGCATACTCAAGGGCAAAATTGTAGTGAAAGCGTCGGTTTATTTGCATCCAGTAAAGCACATAGTCGGCACTGGAATCCGGAGATGCATTGTTTCGTTTAAATACTCTGTGGCTGTTGATATTTTTCATGATCCTATCAACATGGAATTGCCTTCAGCCATTCCTGTTCAGTGTTTCATAAATTATTTATGAGACACTTATAAAATAAGATAGGATTGGTCGGGCCTATGCCAGTTCTTTACGTTTTTGCTCTCTCTTACGGTCGTTTGCGTCAAGATATAGTTTTCGAATTCTCAGGCTTTTTGGGGTTACTTCAAGAAGTTCATCATTGTCAAGAAATTCAATACACTGCTCCAAACTCATTTTTTTTGCCTGAGAAATTTTAACAGCATCTGCGGATTGAGTGGCCCGGTGGTTGGTCAGATTTTTCTTTTTAACCACGTTCACAACAAGATCATCAGAGCGTTTGTTAATTCCTACAACTTGCCCCATATAAACCGGATCGCCGGGTTCCACAATAAACTGCCCCCGATCCTGGAGCCCTTCCAAAGCATAAGGCGTTACATCACCTCGCTCAAGTGATATAAGAGCCCCACGGTTACGCCCGGGGATGTCTCCCGCATAAGGTTCATATGCATAAAATTGCTGATGCATAATTCCGGTACCCCGGGTCTCTGTCAGCATTTCACTTCGGAATCCGATCAACCCTCGAGAAGGTACTTTAAACTCTATCCGGTTATTTTCACCTTCCTGAACCATAGAAGTCATGATGCCTTTTCGCTGCTGTAAATTATCGATTACTTTGTTACTGTAATCACTGTGTACATCAACAATAACTTCTTCAAATGGCTCATGAACATTTCCGTTGATATCTCTGAAAAGTACCTCAGGCCTGGACACTGAAAATTCAAAACCTTCACGGCGCATGGTTTCAATCAAAATGGAAAGCTGAAGCTCTCCCCTGCCCGAAACCTTATAAATATCAGGATTATCGGTTTGCTCCACACGGATTGAAACATTTGTCCGTATCTCTTTCATCAGCCGGTCTTTGATCATGTTTGAGGTCACATAGTCTCCCTCACGGCCTGCAAAAGGAGAATTATTTACCCTGAAATACATTGCCATTGTAGGCAGGTCAATATCGTAATAAGAAATGGGTGTGGGATCGGAAATATCGGTGAGCGTATCCCCTATTTCCACTGCATCATATCCCGCAAGTGCAAAGATATCTCCGGCAAATGCCTTTTCTACCGGTTCACGGTTTAACCCATTAAAGGTAAATAGTTTGGTAGCCTTAGCCTTCTCTTTTTGATTTCCCTTGCGGTCCATCAACACAATTTCCTGATTGGTTTTGATCATACCCTGCTCGACACGTCCTATTGCAATCCGGCCAACATAATCGTTCCAGTCTACGCTGCTTACCAGCATTTTAAATGATGCATCATTTTTTTGCTCTGGCGGCGGAATGTGTTCAATAATTTTGTTGAACAGCGGGGACAAATTTTGCCCTTCATCTTCCAGCTCATCTTTTGCTATTCCTTCAATGCCAATGGAATACAGTACGGGAAAATCGAGCTGATCGTCATCGGCTTCCAGGGTAACAAAGAGGTCAAAAACCATATTCAAGACCGCATCGGGCCGTGCATCTTTGCGATCAATTTTGTTGATCAGAACGATGGGGCGGTATCCCAGTTCGAGCGATTTTCGAAGTACAAATTTTGTTTGAGGAAGCGGTCCTTCGGCGGCATCCACCAGAAGAATCACTCCGTTTACCATTTTCAGAATTCGTTCCACTTCACCCCCGAAATCGGCGTGGCCGGGTGTATCCACAATGTTTATTTTGGTGCCCTTCCAAAAAACCGCCGTATTTTTTGAGCTAATTGTTATTCCTTTTTCTCTCTCAAGGTCACCGGAGTCCATCACCCGCTCTGCTATTTTTTGATTTTCTCTGAATGTACCGCTCTGTCGCAGCATCTGGTCAACCAGTGTGGTTTTTCCATGATCTACGTGAGCAATTATTGCGATATTTCGAATAGCCTGATTCATTATAATTGGGTTATCGCTATTAAGCGAATGTTATTGGATGATTGATTTAGGGTTCAGCAAAAAAAACGCGCATGAATCCAAAAAATTGATAGCCTTAAAGATACGATTATTTTATTGAACTAACTAAAGCAGACCTGATCAACCACTCAAAATATTCAGATGATCAACGTATAGGTATATTTAATCATAAACGTCCTGAACTGACTGCGCGGCATTTCGGGCAGAATATCCAGCCGGTTTGTGTTTAATTCTTCGTTGTAGACAATCCACAAATCATTTCCTTCACGGAAGTTATATCGGAAACGGGCATTTGTTATAAATGCATCGATTACACTGTTATATTGTACAAAGATGTTAGTTGATACCTGTGTATTGAATGGTATGCCAAAACGAACACGGGCAAGGTGTGAATCGAACTGCTGACCGCGATCACTAAAATTCACATGATTGTAAGTGTAACTCCCCTCAATTTCCAGATGGCGCGACAGCGTCCAGCTTGGTCTGAGTGATAAAGAATATCTCACTCCATCAAAAAAAGTACCTGCTTCTGCATTGGCACCTAATCTGAAAAAGCCTGCTCTTGACATCGTGTAACCGGCAGTAGCTTTATAAAAGGTGTAATCACCTTCGGGTATAAAAACATCCTCATCAAGAGAAAATGGAAATAGCAAATCTTCGTGCACCATTTGAAATCCAATATTACCAAAAGCACCTGTTTTTAGCATAAAACTCCATGCAGGGCCAAACTCAATCGTTTCAGCAGTCCAGTCTTCATTTCGATAGAAAGCTTCACCACTTAACAAAAACGTTTGATAGATGAATGAAGAATCATCACCAGGCCGACGTGTATAAGAGATTTCCTGCCCCACCTGTGTAAAATCAGCCCTTTGAATAAAACCCATTCCCGGATTATAATCAGGTCCCGACCATACAAAATCGGTACGGTAACCGATTCCATCTCTGAGCCTTCGCTCAAAAATTCCAGAAAACCGGCCGCTTTCAGACGGATTCCATCCACGCTCAATATCATCACTTTCATCCAGTGTATGTGCCCACTGGAATGTAAAATAGTCATCACCATAGAGCCTGAATGTTCCATCCAAACCGTATGCAAGATTATACTGCCCGTCAGCACCAATACGGCTGGTTGCCATCCCTCCGGCATAGGAATATGGATTCATGACTTGTCGCCTCAAACGCAATACACCAAAATTTTCTGTGGCAAGATCATTGTGCTCATCTGTTTGCATATTCAAAAATCCAATATCCCATGGGCCTGCTCTTCCAACAATTCTGGCACCGCCTAAAATACGCACCATTTCCCCCTGTTCGGTTAACCCGATCCGGCGGCTGTGAAAAAGACGACTACGTCCGCCCGTATTAAACTCAAATAAACCAGCCCGTTCCTGGAAAAATTGTCTTTTTTCAGGAAAAAAGAGAGAAAAACGTGTCAGGTTTACCTGTTGATCGTCGGCCTCAACCTGGGCAAAATCGGTGTTCAGGGTAACATCCAGGGTTAGGTTATTGGTGAGGCCATATTTTACATCAAGGCCGGCTTCTCCCATTCTGTTGTGTTCATGTCCATACTCATTTCTATCATCATTCAAAACCGCCATCCGTTCCAGACCTCCCAGTAAATACGGACGAATGTAAACCGGGCGCTGGCTTTCCACGCCCTCAAGTACAATTTTTTGCATGCGCGAAGGCTTCAGATAAGCAAAATCGGTATTGGGTTCAATGGCAGGATATACCGCTCTCTCTGATTTGCGAACAATAATCCGGTTCATGGATAGACCCATCACCACACGTCCGTCATCATCTGTAAAGCGCAGACTTGAAAATGGAATTCTCATCTCAACAAACCATCCGTCTTCGTTTACGGTTACTTCCACATCCCAGAACGTGTCAAAATCTATATTTAACCATGCCGGCCCGGTTGCGTCTCTCGATATAGTAGCATCCCGCCTGATACCTGCGGGGTTGGTGGAAAATATCATGGAACTTTCGTTGTCGTTAAATGTATCGAGCATCACTTCGAAATAGTCATCGCTTCCAAAAGCATCTCTGAACAATACATTGCCACGAATTCCATCCGGATCAGAATCATATAAGCGGGCGGCAAAATAGAGATAGTCATCATCATACAAAGCAAGAACTTCGGTTTCTTCCGACGGTGGAATTCCAAAATATGGTTCATACATCACCATTTCGAATCGGGTGGCATTTTCCCAGGCGGGCTCGTCACTTAAACCGTCAAGAATAATGGGCTCGGTTGTTCGTGCGATAGGAATAGGATCCTCATTATGAGCCAGAACATTACCATGCGTCATCAGAAAAAAAATCAGAAAAGACAGAAAATATTTCATACAACAGGGACAAAAGTCATCTCAATACTTCCCGGATTTATGTAGCAATGTATAATAAATTAACAGTTTTGCTTGAATATTACAGATTGCTGCAAACCGGTTTACAACTTTTAGCCATTCAAAATGATCCAAAAAATTGTTTTCTTTAAGTAAGCAACTAATCAAATTAAAAATACACTATGGATCTGAAAATCAGCGATCAGCGTTTTATTGTATGCGGAGCCAGCAGCGGTTTTGGTCTGGCTATTGCCAAGCAACTTTTAATTGAAGGCGCCAATGTAGTAACAGTAGCCCGCCGGGGTGATAAATTGAGAGAACAGTTCGAACATTTTGAAAATCAGGTTGAGATTATTGAAGGCAGCTTGATCTATAGAGATACACTTGACAAAATTGAAAAAACAGCTAAAAAAGGTGATTTGCACGGAGTTGTATTCAATGCTGGCGGGCCTCCGACCGGAACTCCACTTCAAACCGACATGAAAGACTGGGATGCCGCCTGGCAGCTCGTCATGCGCTGGAAAATTGATCTTTCACTTCGAATTGCCACTATTCTAAAAAATAAAGGCTATGGCCGGATGCTTTATATTGAGAGTAAATCAATTAAAGAGCCCATCCCTGCATTAACCCTTAGCAATGCCTTTCGGGCCGGCGTGGCTGGATTTACGAAAACATTGTCACAGGAACTGGCTCCGGAAGGTGTGACTGTAAATATTTTAGCGCCCGGAGCCCACGAAACGCCCGCCATTGAACGTGTGATTGAAAACAACAGCAGCATGAAGGGCATTTCGTACGAAAAAGCCAAAGAAGAGATGGAGGCCGGGATTCCCGTTAAAAGAATGGGGAAAGCTGAAGAACTTGCATCACTGGCAGCATGGCTGCTTTCACCACACAGCGGATATGTAACCGGTCAGACAATTAGTCACGACGGAGGGGCTATCTCAGGGCTATTCGGGTAATTCAGCTAAAAGCAAATCAAAAATTTGAAATAATAATCCATCAGTTATGAAATTTATTCAGAAAGAATTTACGCTCTCTTCAAAATCGCGGGGTTTTCATTTGGTAACACAGGAAATTCTGAATCAGATTCCCGAACTGAGAGATGTTAAAACAGGCATCGCCCACATCCACATCAAACACACCAGTGCCGGGCTGACGATCAATGAAAATGCCGATCCGTCGGTACGCCGGGATTTTGAAACTCATTTCAACCGCATGGTGCCCGAAGATGCCACCATGTTTGAGCACAACTATGAGGGGCTTGATGATATGACTTCCCACATCAAAAGCTCAATACTGGGACACTCTGTTTCCATACCTGTTACAAACGGCCGTTTTAACCTGGGTACCTGGCAGGGCATTTATCTCTGCGAACACCGAAATCGCGCCAAAGCCAGGAGAATTGTGGTTACTGTGATGGGGCAAGATTAACTGTTTATTTGAAGTAGTGTCGTGTCAAAAATAGTATGTTGGATTTATGAGATCTGCCGCACATTGACAAGCAATCTAACAGAAGGTGACCATGCCCGAAACAGATGTGTGGAAGTGCGTGAGCTGTAGATTTTTTTGTTGGTTCAAAGTTTTTTATTTCAAGTTCTTATTTTAAGTTGCTGTATATAGAAACCCAAACGATTGAGGATAAAATGAACAGAAAAAATCGAAATGATGGAATATCCCGCCGAAAATTTTTACAAACCGGTGCAACATTCACGGCCACTGCTATGCTGGCGGGTTTTGGAGCTTCCAATGTTTTTGGCACCGGTAACAAAAAATCAAAAAGTACTTCTATTGAAAATGTTACCCTAAATAACGGTGTAAAAATGCCGATTCTCGGTTTCGGAACTTTATACCTTACCGATTCGCTTGGTGAAAAATGTGTTGCGCAAGCCATTACCCACGGATATCGACTTTTCGACACAGCCACCATCTATAATAATGAAGATGCAGTAGGAGCCGGCATAAAGCGAAGCGGAATTAACAGAGAAGAACTTTTTGTGACCTCTAAAGTATGGGTTGATGATTACGGCTATGAAAACACAAAAAAAGCGTTTCAAACTTCTTTAGATAAACTCGGCCTTGATTATTTAGACCTTTACCTGATACACAGGCCAAGGGGTGATATTAAAGGAACCTGGAGAGCAATGGAAGATTTATACCGTGAGAATAAGATCAGGGCAATCGGTGTAAGCAATTTTGAAACGGAACATCTAAATGAATTAGCTGAGTATAGCGAAATAAAGCCAACGGTCAATCAAATAGAAACTCACGCCTTTTTCCAGCAGCCCGGGGCTCATGAATTTTTAAATCAAAAAGACGTGCAGATGCAGGCATGGTCTCCTTTTGCTCAAGGCAGAAATGGACTTTTTACAAATGAGACACTTGCAGAAATTGGTGATAAATACAATAAAACCAATGCCCAGGTTAGCTTGCGATGGCACTATCAAAGAGGAATTGTTACGATTCCGCGAACTTCACAGGAAGCACACATGATTGAAAATCTGAACATTTTTGATTTTGAGCTTTCTGAGGCTGACATGGATACCATTTCAAAACTGGATCTAAATAAAACACAATTTCCTGAATGGGAGTAAAAACTATTTTTCATAGAGTAATCAATTAATTCCCTGATGGTTCTGCTGTCAGGGAATTTTTGTTTTATGAGAATCTTACATAATGGAATCAGAAATAATCTAAACAAGAAGGGGATTTGAACATATGAATGAGAAACTGAAAGAACGAGTTTAATCCTCAGTTTAATCGATCTGATTTTAATTACTGCCATCTCATCCGAAAATCGAAGCCAACACCCATAAATATTTTGTGAGGGTTTTGATTTTGAATAATTTGAATAGTGATCTGATAAAAAAAGCACCACTCAAAAAGTTATTCATGCAAAATCTCAACATATCTGCTGCTCAATTCGAGCATAAAAGTGCCGATAAAGAATACAACCTCAAAATAATCGATCAAATGAGCGGGCAGGCAGCTAACGAGGCTGCTGATGTTGTTGCTTTTCATGAGTGCTGCATCAGTGGATATACCATCGCCAATTCTCTGTCGAAACGAGAAATGCTGAATCTGGCTGAATTTATTCCCGCCGGCCCTTCAACAGAAAAATTGATTCGGCTCTCAAAAAAACATCAAATCACCATTTTGGCCGGATTGTTTGAGAAAGATGAGAATAAGTTCATCTACAACAGTTATGTATGTGTGAATAAAAGTGGAGTGATAGCAAAACATCGAAAATTACATCCGTTCATACACCCTGAACTCAGCCCCGGAGATCGTTACACTGTTTTTGATCTGAATGGATGGAAATGTGGAATTCTGATCTGTTACGACAATAACATCATCGAAAATGTGAGAGCCACAAATCTATTGGGAGCCGATATCATTTTTATGCCGCATGTAACCATGTGCACGCCATCTACCCGTCCGGGCGCCGGATTTGTTGACCCCAAACTCTGGAAAAACCGAAAAGAAGATCCCACTTCTCTGCGGATTGAATTTGATAGTTTAAAAGGCCGCCAATGGCTGATGAAATGGCTGCCAGCCCGTGCTTATGATAATGCAGCCTACGTGGTTTTTGCCAATCCGATAGGGATGGATGCCGATCAGCTAAAAAACGGCTGTTCTATGATTATAGATCCTTTTGGCGACGTGATTACCGAATGCCGGAAGCTTGACAATGATTTTGCAACAGCTACTATCACTCCCTCAAAATTGATGGATGCCGGAGGACATCGCTATAAAAATGCCCGAAGGCCTGAACTGTACAGGGATATATTTTCAAAAAAACATCAGCCAGAGCAACATGTAGCCTGGCTGAACCGTAAAGAGAAAGTTTAGATTTCTCATGATGACGGAGAAAAATGAAAAAAATATTTCGAGTCAAAAAACGGCTGTGGGCTTCAGTATTGGAGTTGTTTTTGCCGTAACGTTCTGGATTATTACAGACAACCTTATTATGGCAATTGCCGTGGGAATTGTTGCAGGAGTTGGTATCAGTGCTTTCGGGCCAAAAAAACAGGACAAGATAGAAGATGATGAAAATCAGTAAGTCTTTAAAACCGATTTTTGTATTTTGATCATAGATAATTCATCAATTATTTAATTGACTAACCTGAGCACACTATGAAAGTTTCACTCGCATTTGATCTATTCGGTACACTGGTTAATACTGAGCCCATCCGTAAATCACTTGAAAACTATGTGGAAGAACAAGCCGGCAACTTTTACAAATTGTGGAGAAATAAACAGCTTGAATATTCTTGCCGAAAATCATTGATGAATATGAAAATTGATTATTCGCAATGCACAAAAGAAGCACTCGACTATTGCTGCTCTTCTTATGATATTTACCTGAGTGGGCGTGACAAAAAAAATCTGCTGAAAATGTTCACATCTCTTCCTGCTTACCCGGATGCTGCAGATACACTAAATCAAGCAAAATCTGAAGGATTTAAATTATACGTGCTGTCCAATGCAGAGAAAGATACCGTAACCAATTTACTGCATCACAACCAGCTTTTTTCATATTTCGATAAAATTATCACAGCTCAGGAAGCTGGAGTTTTTATGCCAAGCCCTGAAGTTTACGAGTACTTTATCCAAAATACCGGATGCAATAAGGAAACTTGCTGGTTTGTATCTGGCAGCTCATCTGATACCATAGGCGCCGTGAATGCCGGTATGAAAACCGTGTGGGTTCAGCGGTCATCCGATAATATTTTTGATCCCTGGAATATTCATCCGGATATCATTCTCGGATCACTTACAGACATGTTGGATGAAATAAATACACCTGATGAAGAGTATGATTAATACTTTATGGCCCCCTTATCTACTCTTTTTTAGATGTAACATTCTTGAAATGACATCCTGCACATGCGGCTGCACCTCTTCCTCCATTTGAGAAACATGTTTCACATCTTCAACTGAATAAAACGCATTTGGTGCAAATTCGTTAACAATATTGGCCAGTTGCTGCCATCTTTTTCGCTTTGCAACTGTAAAAAGTACATTTACAGGGCCATACTTGCCATGACCTTCCAAAACTGTAACTCTGAAATCATTTTCTTTCAATGCTTCTATCAGGCTTCCATTTTCTTTATTAACTATAATTCTGAAGATTTGAATTCCCATTTTCATCTTCTCTTCAATATACATGCCAATAAAGTTTCCGGCGGAAAAACCCGCAGCAAACGCAACATAGTTTAACCAGTTATCGAGATTCTGAAATATTTGAGCCACAATGATAATCCATATCAACACCTCTACAAAACCAAGCATAGTTGCTTTACCGCGAAAACCCTTCGACACAAACATGATTCTCAGTGTACCGATACTTACATCAAGAATACGGGCAAAAAATATAAAAACAGGAACGTAGGCTGCCGGAATTAATTCAAGTAAAAGAAACATTAGAGACCCCCCCAAATTTTAATTACAAAACTGCTTGCAAAAAAAAAGCCCCGCAGCAAGCTTAAAAAAGCCTGCTCAACGAAGCCAAAAATTTTGAGCGGAGAGAGAGGGATTCGAACCCTCGATACCCTGTTAGGGGTATACTCCCTTAGCAGGGGAGCGCTTTCGACCACTCAGCCATCTCTCCGGGTCGATAAATCAATAAAATTACAGAACATTAAATATAGAAAGCTTTTTTCTTTTTTTGCAACCTTGTTTTTGGTTTTTTAAAATTATTGTTAGCAAAACATGCTATTCTATTTCTGCTCCAGGATGTAAATTTGAGCAAGATTTCTGCCCTCCTGTGCAAAATCGAGGCCATATCCCAATACAAATAAATTCGGGATTTTAAATCCAATATAATCGATTTGAACATCGTGCTGTGTAGCCTCTGCTTTATGCAGCATAGTTACCACAGAAACCGAAGCGGGGCTCATTCTCTTAACTTTTTCTACAAGATATTTCATGGACAGCCCGGTATCTATAATATCTTCAACAAGAATTATATGCCTTCCTTTTATATCGGCATCAATCTCTTTTAATTCATGCACTTCACCGGATGATACTTTCTCATCACCGTAGCTGCTCAGCTTCAGGAAATCAACTTCACAGGGAACGGTAACATGACGCATCAAATCAGCCAAAAAAATGTAGGCACCGTTCAAAACACCAATAAAAATCGGTTTTTTGTCTTTAAACTCCTGGCTCAGTTGAGAGCCCATTTCTCTTATTCTCTGCTGAATTTCTTCTTGTGTAAGATATATCCTGAATGTTTCGCCATTTACACTCACTTTTTCAGGCTTATAAAGATCCATATGTTACGCTTTTCGGATGGTTAGTGTCTTTTTTGTTTTATCTGTACATCGGACGAGATCTGAAATTGTCCCGATTTTACCGGCTTTTTTATTATCGGGAAATATAACGGCGCCAATGGTACCATCAAAAGTTTGAAGTACTTTTACCGATTTTTTTTGGTCTGATGAAATTTTTCGATTGGTGAGATGATCGGAAATCAACTGGCTTCCATGCATCCCAAAGGGTTGAATCGTGTCGCCATCTTTCCAGTTTCTCAGAGTAAGAGGAAACTGAAGTTTTGATAAATCAAGGTGCAGCTCATATTCGCTGAAGTTGACTGGAGCATTTTCTTTTTGAATTGAGATGTGCTCATAATTCAACCCTGCTTCAATATCTTTTTTGTTGATTTGAACTGATTCGTCTTTGTTTACATTTTCCTCAACCAGCTTGAAATGGTCACGGTCACGTATTACCCGGTAGCGCGGCGATATTTCCATAAATTTTCCGCTTTGAAGTGATTCGAGCCTGCCTATATGCTGCAAAAACCCACGGCTTAAATCTACATCAGCATCACTGATTCCAATAAATTTTTTAAAAATCACCGGCCTGATTGCAGGATCCAGCTTCAAAAAAGCTTCCCGGTTCAATCTCGCAGGATGATCGGAAATCCCCGCAAGAATCGTTTCAGTCATAGTTTGAAATTCTTCTGCCCGTTTAGGAATTTCGAGGATATTGGTTTTCCAGCCAGGAAACAGTTTGTTCAGAAGAGGAAACCAGTTATTTCTGATAAAATTTCGAGCATAGGTCGATTCTTCGTTCGTCCGGTCTATCCGGTACGGGATATTGAACTCCTGAATGAATTGCATAATTTCTGTCCGGGAAATTCCCAGCAGCGGCCTGAATAATTCATCATCCAATTCATCCATGCCTTTCCAGGCAGAAACACCGGCGCCGCGCAATACTTTCTGAATGATGGTTTCAATCTGATCGTCTTCATGATGAGCTGTGGCAATCAGATCTGCATCAAATTCCCGTTTAACATTCCGAAACACCTGATATCTTCGATCGCGCGCCCAGGCCTGGAAATTCATTCCTTTCGATTCTTCAGGATCAAACCTAACTGAAACACATTCGATATTCCAGAGCGCACAAATTTCCTCAACCAACGACTGATCCTGATCAGAAGCTTTTCCCCTTAACTGATAGTTGCAGTGTACGGCTATTACATCCAGTTTATGGCGGTGCATCAGGTATAGAAGTGCCATCGAATCCGGGCCGCCGCTGACACCAACAACAATTTTTACGGGCTGATCAGGCAGAAATGCTTTGATCTGTCTTTGAAACTCTCTGTTTACCGGTGATGATTCGAACTTGCTCATAAGAGAATTTATTGACATCTAACTGCCTATTCAACATTAATAATTCTCCCTGATCACTCACACCGATAAATTTATACTCTTCGTCCTGCAGTTCGCGATATACACTCAGCCTGACCCATTCTCCATAACCTACAAGACGGCTGTTGATGGACTTCAACAAATTCAGATCATGTTTATGCCACTGATGATAGGCTTTTTCTACATTGAACAGACAATCTCTGAGAATAAGCTCTCTTGAAATTTTTTTATTTGATATTGATTCAAGACAAACTGCTTTATGTGCCAGGTTTTTGCTGAATTTTTTTTGAAAAATATTCAGCCCAATCCCGATAATTACGCGCTCCGGTTTTGAACCGCAAAATTTACTTTCCGTGAGCAGGCCGCCTATTTTTTTGCCATCAACCAGCAAATCATTGGGCCATTTAATTTTGACGGTTTTATCCGTGTATATATCAAGAGCCTCTGCCACAGCCCATGCACAGCCCAAAGTTAGTAATGCAAGCCTGGTGCCAATGGGCGGTTTGAAACCTATTGTAAACGTCAGATTTTGATATGGGGCAGATTCCCATTTCTTCTCGTACTGCCCCCTGCCGTCAGTCTGTTGTTCGGCAAGCACTACCATTCCATGTACAAACTCAGTAAGCGGACATTCCTTCAAAAAAGAGTTTGTAGAATGGATTTTTTTGATGCAAATAAATTCACTACCGACCCAAGAAGTTCTAAGCCGGTTCTTGAAGTATTCTGCATCAAAAGATTGTGCCACAGATTTATTTTCCTATTTCAACTACACTGTCCTCAGTACCAAAATTATTAGAAACATAAGAGTCGGCGGCATCATCATTTTTCCATGTTTTGCCGTCAATCAGATATTTGAACTTGTAGTTGTTTTGCGGTTTCAGTCTCATGGTAATTTCCCAATTACCATCTTTATTTTCCAGGCTGTCGGAATCTTCATCCCAGTCATTAAAATCTCCTACCAGGTTTACTTTTTCCTCAGCCCAATCGGCCGGAATAGAAAATGTAACTTTACAGATTGTTCTTTTAGGTGTAAAAGCTTTCTTCAACATAATGAAATATTTTTTATTAGAGGATTAAAATCTAATTCGCTTGAAAGTTACCTAACTTATTTATGAAAATAAACGATGTGTAGTTTTTATTTTAGATATAAGATTATTTTAATACAAATAATTATTGTTAAAAACTGATAATAGGTAAATTATTTAGATATGGTAGCGTTTTTCATTTAAGCTTTATAACCATCCGGGGCAATCAGGTTTAAGAACACTGTTTTTCAGCATTTCGGCAGAAATTACCACATCAAACAGCTCTCCATTCTTCAAGTAGCTTATGTACAGTCTCAGCACATTCCGCACTCAGCACGCCCTCAGATAGTATTTTCATCTCTTCATGATTATGAGTACAAAGAACCGATTTTACTACCGGCAATGAACTTGTATTCATGCTTAATTCCGTTATTCCCATGCCAAGCAGGCAAGCAGCAGCTTCAGGCTTAGAGGCCATTTCACCGCATACCGCTACAGGAATACCCTCTTGATCGGCTGCATCTTTAGACATTTTTATAAGTTTCCAAACCGCAGGATGCAAACTGTTGAACAAGCTTGAAATTTTTTCATTGCCACGATCTACGGCCAGAGTATATTGAGTCAGGTCATTAGTACCGATGCTGAAAAAATCTACATGCCTGGCAATTTGATCAGCCATTATCGCGATGCTTGGAACTTCGACCATCACTCCTATTTGAAGATTTTCATCAAATGCGATGTCTCGTTTGGATAAGGATTTTTTAATTATCTCACATATGGCTTTTACTTCAAGTATCTCTTCTAAAACCGATACCATTGGGATCAGAATTTTTACCTGACCTTTAAATTTGCCGGATACTCTGTAAATAGCTTCAAGCTGCTTTTTAAACAAATTCTTTTTATCAAGAAGCATCCTTATTCCACGCCACCCTAAAAAAGGATTGGCCTCCTGCTCATTTTGATCCAGTAATTTGTCACCCCCGGCATCAAATAACCGAATGGTTACCGACTCTCCCTGTGCTTTCTGAATCACTTCTGAATAAAAATTAACCTGATCCTCAACATCAAATTCATGTACTTCAAATAGCAGCGTTTCAGTCCTGAGAAGCCCTACTCCCTGGGCACCATGCGTTTTAAGGCGAGGAAGTTCTTCAAGAAATTCTACATTGGCTCTAAGAGTAAATTCCGTCCCACATGCCGTTTTATTTGGCTCTTTTGCCCATTTTAATCCTCTTCGAAGTCGGGCAACTTCTTCTTCTTTTCTTTTTTTATACTCTTGCGTTTGTTTCCATGAGGGGGTCAGTATAACTTGTCCGGTAGATCCATCGATAATGGCATTGTTGCCGTTTTTCAGTTTGCTGCTTTTCCAGTTTACATTAATTACGCATGGAATGCCAAGCGACTGAGATAAAATGACGGCATGAGATGTCAAGCCACCTTTTTCCATCACGATGCCGGCAATTTGGGTATGGCTGAGCTCTACCATCACCGTGGGTGGAATTTCGCTGGCAAAGACTATCTGTCCCTCTTTTACGGTCAGTTCTGTTTTATTTTTACGCGTGGCTTGCACAAGTTCATCTCGGATTGCCACAATATCAATTGTACGATCGTTTGCCCATGTAACATCACTTTTTTCAAGTACTTGGATATACTCATTAAACGTGCTGAATATGGCATAATCAACAGCATAATTATTCTCAGATATTTTTGCTTTTATGCCTTTCGCAACCTCTGGATCATTTAGTGTCTGTAACTGAGCGTCAATTATTTCAAGCGCATTATAATCGTCCGGTAATAATTTTAGCTTTTCGTACTCCCGGCTCACAACTTCTTTCGCGACTTTAAATTTTTTTAAATGCTCTTGAACTTCATCTTTTTGAATTTTTACCGGTTTTACAGACTGACTCTCTTTTTCAAGTATCCAGGAACTTCCAATGCCGATGCCTGCAGCAGCCGGTTTACCTGATAAAATAGTGGGTTGATTTTTTTTCATCCCGAATTTAAATCAAATTTATTTTCGAATAGTTTTACGAGCTCTTTCAGTGCCTGTTCTTCGTCCGGCCCGTCAAGAATTAGTTCCATTTCAGCACCCGATTCGGCCGCCAAGGTCATTACACCCAATATACTTTTACCATTTACTTTGTAACCATACATTTT
>SLPZ01000092.1 GCA_007131725.1 Balneolaceae bacterium | reverse complement strand
CATTTGAAGGACGCGACCGATATCACGATGGCAATGGCCACATGCTTGGTACAGTAGGCAGGCTCATAAAAGTGTTTGACACCCGGAGCCGGGAAATAGCACTGGGCGGTGCTGTAATTGTACTTGCCGAGTCGCTGCTTGAACCAACAATGGCGCTTCGGGATTACATTACATGGGAAGAGGTTGATGATTTGACTGCAAAAGCCACATTTACAGATGGAGATATTTCCGTAAGCGGAATCTTTCATTTTAATGAAGACGGATATTTTATCCGATTTGAATCCGGCGACCGTCCATACGAAGTATCAGAAGGGGTGTATGAGGTTAGGCCGTTCAGCATCAATCTTGCAGAATATCATGAAGCGGGCGGATTCCGAATTCCCGGAAAAGTGTATGCCACCTGGCATCTTGAAGATGGAGATTTTACCTATTGGGAGGGGCGAATTTCAGGCCTGACGAGGGTTACCGATTAAATAAGAATCAGTAATTAATATCAAATGAAAACAATACTATTTATCATTTTTTTGCTGCATGGCCTCATTCATTTAATGGGATTTATGAAAGCATTTAAGCTTGCTGATCTAAACAAGCTGAATCTCACGGTCAGCCGCATGTGGGGATTCATATGGCTGTTTGCGGGTTTAACATTACTGCTGGCGGGAATCTTGTTGGCGTTTAACTTGCAATCCTGGTGGATTCCCGGTTTAGCGGGAGCCTTAGTTTCGCAGATTTTGGTCTTCAGGTTTTGGCAGGATGCCCGCTTTGGCGCCATACCTAACCTGATGATTCTGGTACTTGTAGTTTCAGTTTTTGCAAAACCAATCCCGCCGGAATCTATTATTAATGAGCAGATGGAAGCTGTTTCGTTTGAGGAGAGGTACGGGACGGAAGTTTTGACCGATGGCCTGCAATTTTACGATCCCTTCAGAATTGAAATTGAGCCGATGAATCGCCTGCTGCTTATAAATATCGAAAATGATTCTGACACTCTTTACGTCGGATTTGAACCACAGATTATTGATGCACCGAACAGAAGTGATGCCATGCTGGTGATCGGGTGGCGGGCCGATGGAAAAGTGGATGTATACCATGATCCGGCACTACAACCCGAACATGAAAAATACAGTATTACCGGAAAAGGCCTGGCAAATATGGCAGAAAGAGACTTCGAAGATTCATTCTTCTATGTCAAAGATCACGGGGTACAGGCCCAGGTTGAATTTGAGGATATCCACGGGCGCCACATCCAATTCCAGGTTATTGAATCGAGCAAGAGAACCCGAAAACCATTCGGTTTGCTCGCGCCTATGGGTTTGACTGCCGAAAACCCGACGGCAATGCCCCTGATTCTGTTAAACGAATTTTATTTTGTGAGGCGCAGTAACACAGAAATCAGCATTGAAATTAATGGCCGCAATCACCAGTCTGACATTCTTCCGCTCCCGATAGATTTCACGAGAATGAATTTTGCCAGGTACTGCTCCAATCCTTTAATTGCCATGTTTAATCCGGGATATGATGGTGAATTGACACCTGTTACACGTAATGAGAATATGACCGTGGATCGCGGTGATATTTCCTATTTACTGGCAATGAATGAGGGGGTGGCTGAACTGGCAAGCCGGTCTCAAACAGATGGCAAGCATATTGTTACACTGAATTTTAATCCGGCATTTCCAAATCTTGGAGTATTTTCAGGCAGTGTGGCAAAAGGCCGGTTTGAAATCTCAGGCAGTCCAGCAACAGGATTTATTCAGGGAGAGTACAGGGTAACCCGTAATGGAGATCATATGGCCATTGAGTTGATCCCTTCCTATGGCTGGCTTCCTAATGAGAGTAAATTATCACTCAGATTTCTCTACAAAGTGGATCCGGTTTTTACCACATGGCCGGCAACATACCGATGGACAGCAGATATAGTTGATGGCCGGAGCCGCCTTTCAATGAATTCCCGGTGGGAGCGAATTCATCAGGATGCTGTTAACTGATTTATATCCGCTTAACAGTTACATGCAAGATAAATCACATAAAAAACCCGAATTCCGTCTATATTTTCTGACGATATTCGGGTTTGAAATTCAAATAGAAATCAAGTGAGATGAATCAATCAGCCATCAATCCGGGATGGATACATTGGTTTCAACCGCCTGTGTAATCATTCTCATTGACATGCCACCCTCCTCCAGCATTTTTTCAAGCCGTTCGATGGTTCCGCGCAGGGATCGTTCCAGTATCCGGCGCTGCATGCCTGATGCATTATCGATCTGCTCACGTGCCTCTTTGAGCCCCTGTTGCGCTTCGGCAAGCTCTTCGGCAGAAAACTGATCAGAAATACCATCGAACACCATTTCCATCAGGAAGGGATATTTCATGCCATCCACATCTCTGTAGTCTTTCATGTTCATGTCAATCGATCCGGTGAAATCCGCATCAAATTCTAATTCAAAACTCATTCTCAGCAGTACATAATCGCTGGCATCGATGTAGAGACGTCCGCGCTGAGCTTCTGCACTTTCTTCAGCCTGCTCAACCCCGGCAACTGCACTACTATATAGTGCGGAGATATCTTCAATAAGAAGCACGTGGGCATTTCGTCCGTCAATGCTTTCGGTGCCTTCGTACGTTGCGTTGTTTACAATGGCATCGTAGTTGGTTTTGAAGTTGTAATAATCTGCACTGGGAGTTTCCTGTGCTGACCTAACTTCCTGCATGGTGTAAATACCACCTTCCATCTGAACTTTGCGATAGTAGGTGGTGTCTGGCTCTTCAGTTTCCAAAAAACCTTCCATTTTGGTGATTACCATCATGGTTTCAATTCCGGAAATCGAATTGCTGTACTCTTCAATCATTCTGTCCAGAATATCAGCGGCACTTTGTGCATGGGCAAAAGTGGCTGAAATGCAAATAACTGCCGTAGCTATGGCTATTGAATAGATTTTTTTCATGGTTTATAGGGATTAATTACTGGTTGTGGGAAAAATGATATTTCTTTTTTTAGAAAGCAATACTTCAGATGGTTAGAACACGAATTTATTTTGAAAATTGGATCACCAATTTCATTTTTGTTTGGATGATCAAGAAAACAGATCAACCACCAAGGCCATTCTCTACACCTTTTTGAAAATAACGACGGCATTGTGTCCGCCAAACCCGAAATTGTTACTCATTGCAGAGTTCACCTTTGTTTCTCTGGACTCTTTCAGAACAATGTCGATCTCTTTTGGGATTTCCGGATCAATCTCTTCCGTATTGATGGTGGGAGGGATCACATCATTCTGAACTGACAATACCGACAAAACAGCCTCCATTGCTCCGGCCGCACCCAGCAGGTGTCCTGTCATAGACTTAGTTGCTGTAATAACAGGATTCACGTCTGTATGATCATATAACTTTGAAACAGCAATGGTTTCGCTGATGTCTCCCACCGGGGTTGAGGTTGAGTGAGTATTGATATAGCTGAGGTCTTCCGGGTTCATGCTGGCTTCTTCAAGAGCCAGCCTCATTCCGCGCAGTGCGCCAAGGCCTTCCGGGTGGGTGGCCGTTAAGTGGTAGGCATCGGCCGTCATAGCTGCCCCAACCACTTCAGCATAGATATTGGCGCCGCGTGCTTTGGCGTGTTCATACTCTTCCAGAACCAGAGCACAGGCGCCTTCACCCATCACAAATCCGTCTCTTTCGGGATCGAACGGGCGGGATGCTGTCTCGGGCGATTCATTCCGGGTGCTCATCGCCTTCATCGCGGTAAACCCGCCGATGGTCGCTTCGGTGATCGGTGCTTCAGACCCTCCGGCGACAAACGCCTTGGCTTTGCCCATTTTAATATAGTTGAAAGCATCCATAATGGCGGTGTTAGAACTGGCGCACGCCGAGATGGTTGTATAATTGATGCCCATCAGCCCGTATTTCATAGAGATGAGTCCGGACGCCATATTTGGAATGAGCCTGGGAACAAAAAACGGGCTGAATCGCGGCTCAAAACCACCTTGTGTGTACGATTTTACCTCTTCTTCAAACGTACCCATTCCGCCCTGTCCGGTTCCCCAAATAACACCAAGATCAAAAGGGGAGGTTTTTTCGAGATCCAGGCCGGAATCTTCCAGTGCCTCGCCTGAGGCATACATCCCGTATTGCGTAAACAGGTCGGAGCGTTTTATTTCATTCCGGTCCAGCCGATTTTTAGGTTCAAAGTTTTTGACCTCGCAGGCAAAACGGGCTTTAAATTTTTCAGGGTTGAATTTGGTGATGGGTGCAGCACCGCTTTTACCCTCAACGGCAGCTTTCCAGGTTTCGGGTGTGGTATTTCCGAGCGGCGTAAGGGCTCCAAGTCCGGTGACTACAACTCTTGTTTCGTTCATCGTAAAAATTTATTTCTGTGTATTAAAAATTCTCAGTTCATGGGTGCACATAAATACGGACAATTGCGATTATAACAAAACTGAATTCGTTCAGATATTTAAACTGGTTTGCCTGTTCGCTTGCAGGCATTTATTACACACTTCACTCTCAAAAAAAACCGATTTAGAAAAATTCTATTCAGACAGGCATGTCTTAATAACCGGTAATCATTCCCGTCTGAAAAAATAAAAGCGCTTTTCCTTTTAGTATAAAATATTTTGGTAAAAATTAATATTTAACTAAAATAATTTTGACAATTAAATTTTACACCGTGAAATTTTAGGTGAACTGAATCTTTAACCAAATACTCATTCCATGACTACTACGTTCAAAACAGTAATCCTGCTGGTTGTTCTCAGTATAATCGTCGGTTTTGTGGCGGTACAGGAGCAGTCAGATAATACTGCAACAGATCCACCTCCTTCAGAAGTGGCGTACACCACTGTAGCTGATGAACTTCCTGCCGAAGCATCCGGGACTTATGCTACGATCGAGGAATTCCAGGCCTCTCCCGATTATGTAAAATTCATGATCGATAATCTCTGGATATTAATAGCCGCTTTCATGGTACTTTTAATGCACCTTGGTTTTGCATCGGTCGAGAGCGGATTAACCCAATCCAAAAACTCTGTCAATGTGATCTACAAAAACGTCTTTATTCTCTGTACGGGAATATTGATTTATGCATTTGTAGGTTTTCAGATGATGTACCCGGGAGATTTTAACGGCATTTTCGGCTTCGGCGGATTTGGCATCGGTTATGATGCGTCTGATCCGGTTGGGATGCTCACTCCGGCTTATGGTGAAGAGATGACCATCTGGAGCGATTTCATATTTCAGGCTATGTTCGCCGCCACGGCAGCCACCATTGTTTCCGGTTGTGTGACGGGACGTATCAAGCTCTCATCATTTATGATATTCGGAGCCCTGCTGCTCGCCATCAGTTATCCGATTACGGGAAGCTGGGTGTGGGGCGGAGGCTGGCTCGATCAGCTCGGTTTCTATGATTTTGCAGGTTCAACACTGGTACACGGTGTTGGCGGCGCAGCAGGCCTTGCCTGTGTGATACTGCTTGGCGCCCGTTCCGGCAAGTTCAAGGATGGCAAAATCATCGGGATACCGGCTCACAACATACCGCTTGCCACTGTGGGCGTGTTTCTGCTGTGGATCGGCTGGTTTGGCTTTAATGGCGGCTCGGTGCTGAGTGCCGATCCTGCTGAAGTTTCGTTTGTATTTGTAACAACTGCCCTTGCTGCCTGTGCAGGAGCACTTGCCGCAATGGTTACCACCCAGGTTGTGATGAAAAGCCTGGATGCGCCAATGGCACTGAATGGGATTTTGGCCGGACTGGTAGGGGTAACGGCCGGGGCCGATGTGGTTTCGCCCACGAGTGCAGTGGTAATCGGTGCGGTTGCCGGTGTGATTGTGGTACTGTCAATCCTGATGTTTGACAAACTGAAGCTGGACGATCCTGTAGGCGCCATTTCTGTGCATGGTGTTTGCGGAATCTGGGGCACCGTGGCTGTGGGGATTTTCTCGGCGCAGGCCAGTGTGGGTATACAGCTTTTAGGTACACTCACAATTCTTGCCGTTACATTCCTGTTTTCACTGGTTGTATTTGGAGCGATTAAATACACCCTGGGTGTGAGGGTTTCCAGAGAGGTAGAGTCAGACGGGCTGGATATCTCCGAACACGGAAATCAGGCTTATCCGGATTTTTCACCGGTACGCACCTCAGAACTTGGAAGCTTTACGGCGTAATTACCCTGACTAATCAAGAAAAAGAAGCCTTCGGATTGAGGTCCCGAACGAAAGAACCTGCGAGAGCCTGAAAGGGCCTCGCAGAGTTCGCTTCAAAAATTTCAAAACTTTAAGCGATGTTTGTCAGAGACAGCTTAAATAAAACAGTCTTTTCTTCTTCTATTTAAATTGAAACAACAAATAATAAGCAAAATGAAAAAGTTACAAAAACTCCTTCTCCTTCTTTTTACCGGAATGTTGATTCTGGCAACTGATGTTTATTCACAGGTTGATCTGTCTGTGGATTTTGCGAACCGTTATGTCTGGCGTGGCGCCGATTTTGGTGATTCTCCAAGCATTCAGCCCGAAATCAGTTTTGCTGCAGGAGGCCTCGAATTTGGTTTCTGGGCAGCTTATGCAACAACGGGCAATCCGGATGGTACCGAAATAGATATCTGGGCATCCTACACGTTCGAAACCGATGCGGGAAGTTTTTCTCTTTATGCAACGGATTACACCTTCCCGATCCATCACACAGGGATGACCGGCTCGGAAACCTGGTTTGACAGTGAGGCGCATTTTGTTGAACTGGGTGTGGGATATGCAGGCACCGAATCCTTTCCCATTTCAGTATTTGCCGGAATGTTTGTGCATAATGATGATGACAATTCGGTTTACATCGAGCTGGGATATGATGCCGATCCGGTAGAATTTTTTCTGGGATTCACACCGTCCGAATCGGCAGCATACGGCACCAGCGGCGCGGGAATTATCAATGCCGGAATCACAGCAACAAAAGAAATTGCCATCACCGAACGGTTTTCAATCGGCCTTTTCTCCAGTATGATTATAAACCCGTACAGCGAACACGCCCATTTCTTATTTGGCATCAGCCTTTAAAATCAACAACTGAATATATAAAATTGCCACGGAAACACAGAGAGGCACGGAGGGATTAAAACTTCTGTGTAAATTCGTGCCTCCGTGGCGATTTTTTTTCTGATTTGATGAATTGATGTTAATGCGGCAGCAAAACAAGTCAAAATAATTTGATTCTTTTCAAATGGACAAACCGATAGTTTTTGATTTTCTTATTTGCCACGGAAACACAGAGAAGCACGGAGGGATTAAAACTTCTGTGTAAATCCGTGCCTCCGTGGCAAAACTATTTTATTTATGAGGATGGGATTATTTCAGAATACAACACGTTTTATGTCAAGTTTTATACGGCCAAAGTTTAGGATCAGGCCAACCTTGCAGCCTGAACACTTAAGGTAGTTGAGAGTTTGTGCCATATCTTCGGGTGGAATCCCATCTTTTGCTTTTATTTCAAGAATGACGCTCTCAAAAATCACAAAGTCGGCGAAGAATTTGTGTGGTAGAATTACGGATTTATATGGTACTTCATATCGTTTCTCCCGTTCATATGAAACTTCTCTCTGCCTGAATTCATATTCCATTGCATCTTTGTAAACTATTTCCAGAAAGCCATGTCCTAATTGTCTGTGAACTTCGAGTCCGCATTTAATGATAATGTCAGTTTCTTCTTTTAGTGGAAAGTATTGGTTTTGGATAGTCATACAAGTGTACTTGTGAACTTTAAGCTAAAACATCGATGTCGATTTAGAAGTGTAGAAATACACTAATAAATCGATTCTTCATTTATATGAACCCAAAAAAGGTAAATCCTTACAGAATTTTTGAATAAAAAGTTGAACACAGCTATCAGTAGGGCAAGCAGGTAGCTTTTTATTTGTCACGGAAACACGGAGGAACACGGAGGGATTAAAACCTCTGTGTAAATCCGTGCCTCCGTGGCAATTATTTTTCTGATTTGATGAATTGATCTTTAATTGCAAAGGAAGTAAAGAGAATAATGAAGTGTCAAAATTTTGATGACAATATTGAATGAGTAAAAATGAGTAGATCTAACCCTTCAAAAACTCCCGGTACAGTTCTACAAGCTCGCTCATCATCATGGCGGTTGCGCCCCAGAGCGGAACGCGGTGAATGTCCCAATAGGGCACCATCATGGAAATATGCGGTAAATCCCATTTCTCTTTTTTGAGGGTTTTTTCGTCCAGCAGGTCATCCATTGAGATAGCAAATGCCTCTTCAACCTCTTCCGGGTTTGGTGTCAATTTGGGTTTCTTATCCAGAAAACCGACAAAAGGAGTGATCTGATTGTCGGTTTTATAGAGGTAGAGAGGGGTGATGCTGCAGGCAAGTTTGATCTGACTTCTTTTTACTCCTATTTCCTCTTCCGTTTCTCTCAGAGCCGTTTCTTCAAGGCTTTCGTTTTTCTCATTCTGTCCCCCCGGAAAACTAATCTGCCCGGCATGGCGAATGTTGTCGGTTCGAAGGGTCAGGATTACATGCAGTTTTTGATTTTGGCCGGGAAACAATGGAACCAAGACACTGCTGGGTTGCGCCGTATCCGATTTTTCTTTGGGAAGAACCACATTGGGATCAAGTGGCTCGGGCGACATTTTTATTTGTGCCTGCCGTCCGGGCAGCTTCTCTTTTGGCAGTTTTTTTAAAAAATTATAAAATGGGTGCAGGCTCATGCAGATTAGTCTGATTTTTTGTCGCGAAAGATATCAAAAAAATTAGGCACAAATCGCGGCACTTCTTTTTGATAGCGCCGGTAGTCGTCCCCGAATCTCTTCACAAGGTTCCGTTCCTCAAAAATGGTTCCGATTCCAAAATAGAGCAGAATCATTAAAATAAGATAAATGAGATTTGCAGTCATAACAGGCGAAGCAATCAAAAAAATGGCTGCAAATGTGTAGGTTGGGTGCCGCATATATCTGTAAAATCCTGACCTGTTCAGTTTTCCGGCCTTCGGTTCATCCAGATATTGAGGTTTTATTCCATAACGCAAGTAACGCAATAGCTGAAAAATTCCAATTAATACAGATCCACTGTTAGAAAACAAGGCTTTGATGAAGCAGATGACTGCGATTAACTGAATAAAAATCATGAGATAAAAAAGAACTCCTGTGATTTGGTAGAGAGTCTTGTCTTCAGGCAGTGTTAAAAGCCAGATCAACACAATCAGCACAGAAATCAAATTATAAAGCAGCCGGTAAAACGGTTTGAACCGGGGCAGCACATCAAACAACTTCTTTTTAAAATCGGCCGAAGCAAACAGTGAATGGCTGATAACGAAGAAGAGGTAGACCAGAGTCGGGACAAAATAATCAGCCATTAGTTCAGTCATAAAAAATCAGTATGCAGTTTTATTTTCCTTTTTGATCCATTCAGTAAAAAGGCTTTTGGCCGATGATCTTTCAATCTGTTTCATCGGAATTTTTCGTTCACCGGGCGGGATATCAATTTCTTTGTAAATAAATTCATCATCAAACCCGGCTTCTGCGGCATCTTCCCGGGTGGCGGCATAATAGATACGCGAGGGGCGCGCCCAGTAAATAGCACCGAGACACATGGGGCATGGCTCGCATGAAGTGTAGATTTCGCATCCGGTTAATTGAAAACTGCTCAGAGTTTTGCAAGCTTTTCGGATGGCAACAATTTCAGCATGGGCGGTCGGGTCGTTTTTTGAAGTAACCCGGTTATTTCCTTCCGCGATAATGGCGCCGTTTTTTACGATAACGCATCCGAAGGGCCCGCCGTCGTTATTTTCCATTCCTTTGCGGGCTATCTCGATGGCCTTGCGAATAAATTTCTGTTTCATAAGCTGAAGGTATTATTTTCAGAATTAACTTATACAGACTGATGCTATAAGGAAAGGATTTATTTGCAATTTCATTAGTGAAATCCGGAATCTGTATCTGCTATTTGTGCTGAATTTGCAGCGTAAAAATCATTATTATTGATAAAATATCATCAAACCGAAATATTAAAAACACGTACTTGAATATATGTCTTTATTAGTTGTTGGGTCGGTTGCTTACGACGGAATTGAAACACCCTTTGGGAAAGTTGACAAAATCCTGGGCGGCTCGGCCACCTATATCTCTTTAACATCCTCTTATTTTACCGGTAATGTTAATCTTGTGGGTGTGGTGGGGAAAGATTTTGCAGAGGATGACATATCCCTGCTGGAAAGTAAAAATGTAAATCTCAAAGGGTTACAGCGGGATTATTCGGGAAACACTTTTTTCTGGAGAGGAAAATATCACTACGACCTCAACAACCGTGATACACTCGATACTCAGCTCAATGTTTTTGAACATTTCGATCCGCTAATTCCGGAGGAGTATAAAAATGCCAAATATGTGGCACTTGGAAATATTGAGCCAAGCCTGCAGAATAAAGTGCTCGATCAGATTGAAGATCCCGATTACGTGGTGATGGACACCATGAATTTCTGGATTGATGGCACTCCGGACGCACTAAAACGGACACTGAAACTGGTAGACTTGCTGGTGATTAACGACTCAGAAGCGCGCGAACTGGCTGATGAACCAAATCTTTTCCGAGCGGCTGAAAAAGTGATGAAAATGGGGCCTGAAACCCTGATCATAAAAAAAGGAGAGCATGGCGCCCTGCTTTTTACACGGGGTGAAATATTTTCTGCTCCTGCTTACCCGGTGATTGATATTTTTGATCCCACCGGTGCGGGAGATTCGTTTATGGGCGGCATGCTGGGATGGATTGCCTATACCAACGACCGTTCATCTCAAAATCTGCGGCGTGCCGTTATTTTCGGATCGGTAATGGCCAGTTTCTGTGTGGAAGAATTTGGCCCCGAACGGTTAAAAAACCTCACCGAAAAAGAAATTTACGACCGCTACCGGGAATTCAGAGAATTGAGCCAGATACCGGAAATCAGTTGATGGCGGATAGTATTATGTCAATTATTGAATGGCAGTTTGGTGTTACCCGTCTGGTCGCTCAAAGCGGTCTGACGGTTATTCCCGCTGGTACTGGTGCAAGCGTTCTGACTGAGATTGTCCAAAAAGGGTGCTAAATAAGATTATTTATTATCGATACCGTCATGCCGGACCCCGATCCGGCATCTCCTGTTTTTATCAAAGAGAGGAGATCCCGCATCAAGTGCGGGATGACACTCTTTTTGGACAGTCTCTTGTGTCTATGCCTTTAGGACCTGTACATTTGGGATTGTGTGTACCCATTATGGTCCAAGCGAACGCTTGAACCAGGTTATGCTTGAACCAGGTTAGCAAACGCACGTTTGAAGGTTCTTTTACCGTTGAGCAGGTACATTCTATTAAAAATGAAAATCAAACAATGATCACACTTTACAGAAAGAAAAACAACGAATTAGCCGATTCCATCGAGAATCGGTTTGAGGAGCTGACCCTGGCTTACCGGGTTGAGATGATGCCTGAATCTGACCCGTATGATTGGATGATTGAGGACGGAGATAAAAAAATCAAAACAAAAGGAGATCTCGAAAGCTGGCTGCTTCAGCTTGAGAAAGAATTAAATTGGCAGCGTTCTTTGAGCGGAGACGCCTGCTACATCGATCCGGAAACTGGTGAGGTGTGTTAAATTATGCCAAAGTGCCAGATATAAAGAATTTAGTTCAAACTCAAAAATTAATTTAAACAAAAATAGCTTTTAACAATCAAAACCTTTATGTTTATAACGTTAAATAGAACAATACCCGGTAAAGCCCTTCTTTGGTCTGACGCGTTAACCCAACTCACTCTAATTTGAACCTTTCTCGGGTGATTACAAACAATACCAATACAGTAATACAATGACAAAACAAGGAAATGTAAAATGGTTCGATGCCGAAAAAGGTTTTGGATTCATTAAACCAGCAGATGGAAGCAAAGATATCTTTGTACACAGAAATAATGTAGAAAACCTGGGACCGAATCAGGGACTGGAAGAGAACGAAGAAGTTGAATTCAACGTAGAAGAGACACCAAAAGGGCTGAGCGCTGTTGATGTGAGAAGCCTGACTTACGAATAAGATTTTTTATTCCAAAAGCAAAAGCCCGTTTCCGTCGGAAACGGGCTTTTTTATTTTCCGGAACCCCAACCGGAATATTATTTTCTCTCTGTTGTAAAGAAAATTTCTCTCCCAGTTTTATCCGGCGGATACTCTCTTGTCTAATCCGCTTTTCTTAGCAGCAATGCTGTATCGCGTATGGGGTGCAAATTCAAGCCTCCCTCTTTCAATGGGTTCTCCTGTTGCCCGGCAAATGCCATACGTACCGTTTTTTATTCTCTCAAGGGCACGATCCAGCTCTTTGATAAATTTTATATTTCTCTGGATCAGCCTGTTGGTCAGGTCAACACTCTCTTCAATACTTCCCATGTCACTCATATGGTGATCTATTGAAGAGGCATCATCATCGTCGGATGATCTGATATCTTCCAGTGAACCGGTCAGATAATCGAGTTCTCTCTGTGCTTCCTCTTTTTTGTTCAGAATCAAAGCCTCGAAATAAGCGAGTTCCGCTTCATTCAGCACACTACTCAATTCATTTTCAGGGACGGATTTTTTATTTGAAACTTTCATTATCTCGGGGGTTAACGTTGGTAATTTGTTGAGTGTAACAATAACAATTCAACAACCCGACCGAAATCAGGGAATCCCTTAAAGTTACTTGAGTTTAAATCCTACCTGTCAGAAAATATGTAATGGAAAAGACTATCTGCCGATATGCATTCTGAAGTGTTTAAACAGCCTTTTTGGGCTTTGATTCTGCACTGCGCAGCATCTGATGGTATTCGGCCTGAATTGCCCGCACTACAGGCCCCGGCTTACCAGCCCCGATCGGCTTACCGTCAACACGGTTGATGGGCTGAATATCAGTGGTGGTACCGGAGAAGAAAAGCTCATCAAGTTCATACAGCTTGTGTTCGCTGATGGGTATAAATTTTATACTGATGTTCAGTTTTTCTGCAATGTCAATCACGGTTTTACGTGTGATACCGCTTAAGATGTAGTTGCTTTCAGGAAAGGTGTAGAGCGTACCGTTTTTAACTCCGAAAATATTGGCATTCGGGCTTTCGGTAACCACACCGTCTCGGATCATGATAGCACTGTTCACTCCTTCATCCTGTGCCCGCTGTTTGGCCAGTATGTTTGGCAGCAGATTCACGGTTTTGATGTTGCAGCGTGCCCATCGAACATCCGGTACTTTAATGGTATCCACGCCGGATTCGTGCAATTTTGTATGAGGTGTGAACGAACTTGCAGAAATATATACTGTCGGTTCTGCTGCCGGTTCGGGGAAGGTATGAGTTCTGGGCCAGACGGCACCGCGTGTAATTTGCAGGTAAACGGAAGCTTCGCCTTCCAGTAAATTGTTTTGCTGCAATATTTCCCTGGAAATACCTGGGATGCTATTTCTTAAATCAGAAGAGAGACGGATTTGTAAATCTGCCAGGCCCGCATCAAGCCTGTCGAGGTGATCCTGCTCCCTGAAAAAATTCCCGTTTACAACACGGGTTACTTCATACACGCCGTCGCCAAACAAAAATCCGCGGTCGGCAACCGAAACCTTTGCTTCGGTATGTTCCAAAAAAGTGCCGTTTAAATAAACTTTCATCGATATTCGCCTGTTTCAAGATTTATAGTTACAAGGCACCATTATAGAACTTTTACGGCTTAATTGGAAGAATCCTGAATTTTATCAGATACCCGTTTAATTCAGCTCCTTAAACTGCACCTGCCGGGTCTGGGTATTAAACAGGGCAACCATCGCATCACTGTCAAAACCGTTTATACTTCCTGGGTTGATGGAAATCGTATTTTCGAATGTATCAAGCTTGGGTTCGTGGGTATGTCCGGATATCACCACATCATATTTACCACAAAGCTCAAGGCTTTCAGTAATTTCAGGATGGGTGCCATGATAGACGGCAAATTTGAGTTTATCAGCCTCAAACCGGTAAAAATCACCATGAAGTTCGGCGCCGATTTCTTCAAACTTCTTCATCAGCAGATATTTATCTCCGTCGTTATTGCCAAAAATTCCATGAAAGGGCAGTCCTTCGAACAGCGGAATGGTAAACGGGCTGCAATAATCCCCGGCATGAATAACCCTGGCAACCTCTCTTTCCTTAAAATATGAAGCGGCTCTTTCTATGTGTTCAACGTGGTCGTGTGAGTCAGAACAAATGCCAATTAACATAATATCTGATTTTTTATCCTTTTTATTAATTGTGTAACAATGCAATAGTGAATTGAGTTCAGCAATGAATGTAAGGTAATTTGGTTTTACTGGAAACTTTGCTGCTATCAGAGCGAGAATTTTTAAAAAGGTGCTGTTTCAGTTGACAGTTGGCAATAGGCAGTTTACAACTCATTTGGATGAGTATGGACAGTTTGTGAACTATCAAAACAAATAAAAAACAGTTGATTCATCTATATACAAACTTTAAAGCACGGCGCTGTTGCATTAGGCGCTTAAAGCGTCGTTAATACCAACATGCTGTCGATATAGAGTTGACAATTGAAAAATTTGTCAACTGTCAACTGCTCCAGACGCCTCGGAATCAACTTCTCCCAAAGGGCTTAATTACCCGAGGAAATACATAGTGACTTAAACACAGCCTGTTTTGGTTTGAGAATAACCGAAATTGCGTTTTTGAACCTTATGGTTTTCCCAAATCTTTGTTAAATTAACCAATTGTGTAAAATTGAAAAATTTATCCGGCTGATCCGGCCGGATGCCTTTTATAACTTTAGATTTATTCCAAATGTCTGTTACAAAAAACGACGTTCAGTATGTAGCCAATCTTGCACGCCTGCAATTGTCGGATGATGAAGCCGAAGGACTGAAAGAAGACCTCAACAAAATTCTGGGCTATATCGAAACACTGAATGAACTGGATACATCAGGTGTGGAACCGCTTGAGCATGTGACTGAAATCACCGCTGCTACATTCAGGAAAGACGAAGCCAAAGAGCCGTTATCCCATCAGGATGCCCTGAAAAACGCACCGGATGCAGACTCGGACTATTTCAGGGTGCCGAGGGTTATTGAGTAAACTTTTATCCAGGGAATGGATAACTGATCATCAATGAATTTCCAGCCCCAATTCATTTCAGTACCATTCAAAATTTTATCATCCAAACCAGGTTGAATGTCTTCAAGAAAAAAAAGAATAAAAAATAGAAAAACTGAAGAAAAACCCGATTTCTGGGAAGCAATTGCACCGGCAAAGCAGCACAGTTATGCACTTTCGTTTTTGATAATTCTGCCGGTTTTTTTGTTTTACGCGTCTGTGCTTGGCGGCAAACAGTACATGGGCCATGATGTAATTCAGTGGAGGGCCGGGGCAGAGTCACTCATGCAGCACCAGGAAGAGTATGGCGAAACTGCACACTGGGCGGTAAATATGTTTTCCGGCATGCCTGCAACAACCATTTCACACCCTCCGCAGATTTATAATGTCGACAATACACTGCTCCGGTTTTTGCGTTTTATCTATCCGGCAGCAGAGATGTGGATTCTGCTGGGTGGTGCTTACCTGATGTTTATCCTGATGGGCGCCAAACCGTTAACGGCGGTATTCGGGGCTATCATCCTCGGTTTTTCAACCTATATTCCCATCATTATCGGGGCGGGGCACAATGCCAAGTTTCTTGCCTACATTTACATACCGTGGCTCTATAATGGTTACTTTCTGCTGACCCGCAGCAAGATGAACCGTTGGCTGGCGTTCTTCATTTTTGCCCTGGCATTAACCCTGCACATGAGGGCTTACCATCCGCAGGTTACCTACTTTTTCCTCTTCCCGCTGGGCACTCTTTTTATTTATGATCTTGTAAAAGCCATTCGTTCAGAAAATCCCAAACCGTTTTACCTGCAAACCGGCTGGTTGCTGGGTGCGGCAGTTGTCACCATTTTGATCACCGTGCAGCTCTATTGGAGCACCATGGAGTATTCGCCTTTCAGCATGAGGGGAGGCTCTGAAGTGGCCGGAACAGATGGACTTGCCCGGGAATATGCATTTGCCTGGTCGCAGGGCTGGGGGGAGCTGCTCACTCTGCTGATTCCTGGTGCATTTGGAGGTTCCGAGTATTACTGGGGCCCAAAAACATTTACCAGCGGGCCGCATTATGCCGGTGCGCTTGCTTTTCTCTTTTTTGTGATTGGTGTGATGCAGTCGAAACATGCTCTGAAGTGGGTGTTTCTCGGACCAGGTATTGCCACACTCTTCTTTTCTTTGGGTGAACACTTTCCTCTTTTGAATAACCTGATGTTCGACTTTTTCCCGCTGTTCGATAAATTCCGGGTGCCGGAAATGTGGCTGATGGTAACCGTGTTCTGCTTTGCAGTTCCGGCTGCTTTCGGATTTGAATGGATGACGGACAGGATCAAAGAAGGCGTTCAAAAATCAATATGGCTGAAACCGATGGCTGTCGCACTGTTACTTGCGGGTGCTGCCGTATTTGCCGGTTTTCAGCTTCTTGATTTTCAGAAACCGGGAGAAAGGGAGTTTTATGCCGAACAGATTGCCATGCAACAAAACGTGCCGGCAGACGACCAGCAGGTTACTCAAACCGTAACAAGAATCATTCAAACCCAGTTAATTCCGGCCAGAGAAGATCTTGCACACGGCGATAGTCTTCGATTTGCAATAATTATCCTTCTGGGTGCAGGAATATTGTGGGGAATGGGAGTAAGAAAAATTCCGGTTTCGGCCGGAGCAATAGCACTTTGTGTAATATTGGCTTATGATTTAATCCGGGTGGATTCCCGGTATCTCAGTGAAGATTCTCTTGTAGATCAGAACCTGACGAGAGAGGATGTAATTGAACAGGAAGAACGGCCGATCGACCGGTTTATCATCGATAATAACCGGCATGAAGAGGGATGGAAATATCGCACTTTGCCGCTTTTAGACAACCCGTTCAATAATGCAATTCCGGCCTATTTTTATCCATCGGCCGGAGGTTATTCGGGTGCAAAGCTCGGCTATTACCAGGATCTTATGGATCAAGCCTTTTTCAGGCCGGGTGTTGGTTTAAATGTCGGGGTGCTCAGTATGCTTAATATCCGATATTTTACAGTGGGCCATCCGCCCAACGTTCCCGGAATTGAGATCGCATTCCAGGAGGGAGCTGAATTAGTGGCGGAAAATACCAACGTTCTTCCAAAAGCCTTTTTTGTGGATTCGGTTCAAACAGTGGCCACTCAGCCGGAAGTCTTGCAGAGAATTTCACAGGAATTTGAACCCTCACAGGTTGCCTATATTGCCGAAAACTTCACCCCCGAAATCAGGCCGGATACCGCCGCAACCGTTCAGGTTACAGAATATAATGCCAACCGAATCACACTGGAAATTATGCGTGATGAACCCGGTTTTCTTGTATTGAGTGAAATCTGGTATCCGCCGGGATGGAAAGCCACGCTGAACGGGGATGAGATCGACATCATACGCACCAATTATGTACTCCGCGGATTTGCAATTCCACCCGGAGAGCATACACTGGAGATGGTTCTTGAACCTGTTTGGTATGCCACAGGAAACTGGCTGGCCAGAATTGGCACTCTGCTTCTTTTCGGATCCGGATTGTTTGGTGCTTATATCGCATACAGGCGAAACGAGGATCAACCCGGGGTAGCGGAACAATTAAATACCTGATGCTGAAATTCATTCTCAAAAAGCTGTTTTGGGGTGGTTTTCACAGGCTGTTGTCCGACAGGCAATACATCAAAATTCGCTATTGGATTGAGAACGGAATCTGGCCGGACCTGGATAATCCCGGCCGCCTGTCAGAAAAAGTTCACTACATAAAGGTGAACGAACAGACACCTTTGCGCAAACTTGCCGCAGACCGCCTGAAAGTTCGGGATTATGTTGCGGAAAAAGTGGGAGAGGGGCATTTGATTCCAATGCATGGGCAATTCGATTCGCTGACTAAAGAAAACTGGGATAAGCTTCCTCAGCAATTTGTTCTGAAGGCCAATCATGGTTCGGCAATGGTCTGCATTGTGCAGAATAAAGAAGAAGAGCGTTTTGAGGAGGTTAAGGCTGTAACCGAACAATGGCTCCGGACTGACTATTCCGAAGTTGGAAGAGAATGGATTTACAAAGATGTGCCGAGGAAAATTATTGCTGAAAAATTGATCACTGGACCCGGCGGGAGCGTTGCTTATGATTTCAAATTCTTCTGTTTTCACGGAAAAGCCAGGCTTTTTCATATCGATATGGACCGGTTTGACGAAGGGCGCAGGAATTTTTTTGATGAAGATTTTAAACCGGTGGATGTCACTTTCCGCCTGCCTCCCAAAAAAGAACCGGTGACGCTGCCATCGAATATTGGCGAAGCAAAACATGTTGCAGAGAAACTTTCTGAAGATTTTAATTTTATCCGGGTTGATTTATACATCACAGAAGAAAATATCTGGTTCGGGGAATTAACAAACTATCCCGGCAACGGTTTTTCGCGGCTCCTGCCCGATTCGTATGATTTAGAGTATGGTGAATTGCTCAGGTTGGATGATGATTAATAGATTAACTGCTGTTTTATTGCTGAATCGTTGGTTTCCGTATTCAAAACAACACCCATTGTCAAAGGAAAATCTCCTCTCAAAAATTTGTCTAAATAATGCCACGGAAACACGGAATAGCACGGAATGCTCTGTGTTTTTTCCGTGTTTCCGTGGCAAAAAAAGCATGAATCAAATATTCAGTTTCCATTGAAAATTTTTTCTAACAATTTCATAAAAGAGGACTTTTGGACTGCCTCCTTAATATGACATTTCCCGGCTATTGGACAAAATAGGTGGATCGGGTAGACAGGAAGGTTTTCCTGGAGATGAATCTTTTTGGCAAAAGTTGCAAAATCGTACAGAAAGCGGGTACATTATCCATTTATGAGGTTTTACTGGAAATCTTGTTTTTTATTAATTGGCGATACCATTAAATCTTGGTTGTTGGTAATTGACAGTTGTCAGCAGGCAATTGATACTTTATAATTATTTTTTTTGAAGATGAAATATTTGTTTCTATTTGTTTTGATGGTTCATAAACCGTCCATATTTATCCAAATGATTTGTCAACTGCCTATTGCCAACTGTCAACTGAAACAGCACCTTTTTAATAATTCTCGCCCTGATTTCCACAAAGTTTACAGTTATTTAGGAACATAACATTTGATTAACCGGACAACGATTTGGGCATCATTGTAAGACAGAGTATCGCAAACAGCATCATGACCTACATGGGCATCGGGCTGGGTTTTTTGCTTACAATTTTTCTCTATCCTCACATTCTGAACCCCGACCAATACGGGCTGACCCGTGTTTTGATTTCTGCGGCCATCATCAGCTCGCAATTCGCACACCTGGGATTCAACAAAATGGTGATTCGCTATTTTCCGTTTTTTAGCCAGGCAAAACCCCGAAAACACGGCCTGCTGTTTTGGGCTTTTGTGGTTCCTATGGCAGGGTTTATTCTGTTCACGGTACTTTATCTTCTCGGAAGCGATCTGCTCATCCGGTTTTACAGTGAACAATCCCCGCTGTTTGTGAACTACTATCTTTGGGTAATTCCGCTCACACTTTTCGTTCTCTATTTTGAAGTGCTCAACAATTACCTGCGGTCACTTCGTGATACCACCACCGGCTCGTTTGTCAACGAAGTATCACAGCGGCTGCTGGTCATCATCATCCTGGGATTCTATTTCTTTGAATGGATTTCGTTTACGCAGTTCATCATTCTCTTTGTGATCAGTTACGGTTCACAGCCGCTGCTGATTATGCTGCAAATCTGGCGAAAGGAGGAGTTCAGGATCAAGCCAAATTTCGATATTCTACGTAAGCCGCTCATCAAAGGAATGGCAAACTATGGGCTTTATTCACTCCTGGGCGGACTGACCACCATCCTGGTCTGGAATGTGGATGTGATGATGCTCGGTTCCATGGCCGGCCTCGAAGCCACGGCAATTTATGCCATCGCTTTTTATATCGCCTCGGTGATAACCGTGCCGCAGCGCTCCATCGAAAAGATTGCCACTCCGCTTCTGGCCGATTTCATCAAAAATAAACAGTGGGATGAAGTTTTGTCGATATACCGGAAAACATCCATTAACCAGCTTATTCTGGGGCTATTTATTTTCGGTTTGATATGGGTGAACCTGGATGCACTTTTTTTACTGCTTCCGGATGTATATGCGGCAGGAAAATGGGTGGTGTTTATTGTGGGAATCGGAAAACTAATTGAGATGGTGACCGGCTCGAACGGTATCATTCTGATTAACTCCAAACACTATAGAGTCGGTTTTTACACCAACATAATTTTGGTAGGAATCACTATTTTGGCAAACTACCTGCTGATTCCGATCTATGGCATCGAAGGGGCTGCGATTGCATCTGCATTTGCACTTTTTGTGTACAACTGTGTTAAATATTTTTATCTGTGGTTTCGGATGAATCTTCAGCCGTTTACCGGAAGCACTGTCTTTACTTTAATTTTGGGCAGCGCAGCTATTTATATCAGTTATGCTATTCTTCAGTTTGATTCCGTCTGGATCAATATACCGGTAAAATCAGTAGCCTTTGTGATTATCTTTTTAGTTCCTGCACTCTGGCTGAAGCTCTCTCCGGATTTGAACCAGCTTTTGGGGAAGATTTTTTACAGGATTAATTCATCAAAAAGCACGGATCTCTGAGGATAAACCACAGAGGGGCCGCGGAGAACCGTAGAGGCTGATGTGTTCCTAAAGTGTCAACTTTTCACCTAAAGCATCATTACTTTTCCTGTTTTGTGCATTGCATGACCCAAATTCGACAGATCTCTGATCTGGATAACAGCTTTGGGGTTTCTTCATCAAGTGAACCATGGCCAATCCCTTCGATGCTGTTTGTTGCCTTTTCTTCATTCCTTGCCTCGGGATTTTTTTGGAGGCTTTGTATCCCCCGGACTGCTTTCGGGTTCAAACGCAGAGGCGTGTTTCATCCCTCATTTGTCCGGGTTTACCCCGAAGGGATGTTCCATAATATCGGCCGCTCCTATCGGAGTTTGATGTTACTCTCATTGGTGACTTACACAGTGAATTTGCGGATTTGGTTCACTCAAATTGAAGGGCAATTTGTTTTGATATATGGACCGTAAAAATCCCGTCAGGGATGGCCCACATCATAGCCCCGGGTGAAGCGAAAATCAGAATTGCGAAGCAAGAATGATGGAGCGCAACCCCGGGTAAAGTGAACCCAATACCAAAACCCCGAGGCGGCCATTTTGCAACAATCCGTAAATTCATTCGAGGGGTCGCCTGGAAAGATTAAACCATAGGAACCAATGGTATTTTGCAAAAAAGGAAGTCTTCTCTCAATTCGCCTTGAATTCGTCAGTCCAGAAAGCACTGGACAGACGAGAAAATGGCTTAATACCCTGCCTGATT
>SLPZ01000250.1 GCA_007131725.1 Balneolaceae bacterium | reverse complement strand
CTTTGGATATATTCATGGTCTTCTTGTGAGTTTAGGTTTATGTTGGTTTAGTCGCTGCTAAACCTACACAAGAAGACTTTTTTATTCTATTCTACAGACACACTATTTGGGGAAGTATCGGACTGAAAAACATTTATCCACAAAGAGATTTCAGTAGAACCACTTTTTTTACTTTTTTGTGATTAAGTCTGCGCTTCTCTTTCATATTCTTCTTCCAAAATAACTATAACTGTGCTTTATAGAAGGGACACTGTTTTATCAACCTTATATTTGACAAAAACAATGCTGCATGAAACCTTTTTTGATCTGTCAGGCTTGTTGTGTATTGTGATTGATTATCAATAAACATTCAAATATCTGTGAAATGGAAAAAACGTATTACGACCCAAAAGACCTGAAAAAATTCGGCAACGTAAGTGATTATCAAAAAGAACTCGGAGACAAATTTTTTGATTACTATAACAAGGTTTTTGCAGACAGCGCACTTTCCGCTAAAGAAAAATCGCTGATTGCACTTGCTGTGTCACACGCCGTCCAGTGCCCGTATTGTATTGACGCATACACAGTAGACAGCCTTGAGAAAGGCTACAGCGAAGAGCAAATGATGGAAGCTGTTCATGTTGCAACAGCAATACGAGGCGGGGCGTCATTGGTTCATAGCGTTCAAATGATGAATAAAGTGGACAAGCTGACGATGTAGAATAAGCGCCTGAATCAAATAAAAATCCCGGAAAAAATAATCCGATCATTAATACATGAAGTCACTCATTGCACAAAAACATGTCCTCTCCGATCCAAAGGTGCAGCTTGATATCATCAACAATCACAATGACAGGATAAAGAGCTTTGATAAGTTTGAGGAAAAAATTTCTGATTTTGATCTTTTCCCGCTAAAACCAACCGGGATCGAAATTTTTCAGATCAACGTGGGCTACATGTGCAATATGACCTGCAAACACTGCCATGTGGATGCAGGGCCTGACCGCAAAGAAGTCATGACGCGGGAAACGCTTGAACTTTGCCTTGATGCCCTCGACCACGAGCAGATTACTACTGTTGATTTGACGGGCGGCGCACCCGAAATGAACCCCCACTTCCGCTGGTTTGTGGATGAAGTATCGAAGCTTGGGAAACATATTATCGTGCGCTCAAACCTCACCATCCTCGATACTCGAAAGTTTGAAGATTTGCCCCAGTTTCTTGCCGGCCGGGGTGTGGAAATTACCTGTTCGCTGCCATTCTACAGCAAGCGCCGCACCGATGCCCAGCGGGGTGAAGGCACATACACCAAATCGGTGAAAGTCCTGAAAACGCTGAATAACCTCGGTTACGGAAAAGATGAAAAACTTCGATTGAACCTGGTGTACAACCCGGTTGGGGCTTTTTTGCCGCCCGATCAGCAGTCTCTCCAGGAAGAGTTTAAAGAGCGCTTGCGGGAAGACCACGACATCGTTTTTAATGAGCTTTTTACGATCACCAACCTCCCGATCAGCCGGTTTCTGAACTTTTTGATGATGAGCGGGAATCTTGAAGAATATATGGAAAAGCTGATCACCTCTTTTAACCCGGCAGCGGCTGAGGGCGTGATGTGCCGGAATACCATTTCCATCGGGTGGGACGGAACTCTTTTCGACTGTGATTTCAATCAAATGCTGAAAATGCAAACAAATCACGGAGCACCCGGCCACATTAAAGAGTGGAACATTGAAAAACTAAATCAGCGCGAAATTGTGGTAAACCAGCACTGTTTTGGCTGCACGGCCGGTGCGGGGAGCAGTTGCGGCGGGGCGACGGTTTGAATTATTTTGTTTATCCAGGTAATGGAAACTTCTTTTAGTAAATCTGTCCAGTCTATGTCAGGAAATTTTCAAACCCTTTATTATTTCGGTAAAAACAATGAATGACCTGACTCAATGCCCTTTATGTAAGCGTGAATGCCCTGAGCGGATAATGCAAAGACACCATTTGGACACTGTAAGAGAAAGTGACAAAACAGTAAAAATTTGCAGGGAGTGCCATAAAACCGTTCACGGGCTTTTCAGCAATCGAATGCTGAGAAACCCGGAGTTGAACCTGAACACGGTTGACGGGCTTCTCAGTAATGAGCGGTTCTACAAGGCAGTAAAATTCATCAGAAAACTGAACCCCGGCGAGCGGATGAGAATGAGAGATTCAAATAAAAAAAAGTATCGTGGAAGAATTTGAATCAAGCAATTAGATCATTGGGAGTTACCCCGAGATTTGAACCAGTTCAAAGGATTATTTTCTGAATAAGTGGAATGTGGTGTGGGGAGTGCGGTTTGCGGAGCATGACAAAAAATCGCACATCGTGTATCGTGTTTCGCAAATCGTATATCGAATTTGGTACGTGGATTATGGAAGACAGAATTTCCACACACCACACTCCCCACTCCACAAAACTTTAAATTTTTAAAAGGGAGTAACTCCTCAAAAGATCATAACCTGTTTTACTCATCGTTGCTTCATTTCCGGATAAAATTTCATGAATCAGTCCCGTCAATCAACCTGAAAAATTGGTATTTTCTGAGTAAACATAAATTCAAAAACCGATATCAATGAAAATTACGATAGAACGCCTCAACGATGCCGTCCACATGGAAGCAAAAAACGAAGACGGAGTCACATTACAGATGGACGGTACAGAAAAAATCGGTGGAATTAACGGTGGATTCAGGCCAATGCAGATGCTGCTTGCCGCTGCCGGAGGATGTTCTGCGATTGATGTGGTAAGCATTCTGAAAAAACAGCGGCAAAATCCCGACGACCTGAAAATTGAAGTAACCGGAAACCGTGTGAGCGTTGGCGATCATTCCGAATTCAAGGAGATTCACATTCACTTTGAACTGAAGGGAAAAAACCTTGATGAAAAAAAAGTATCCCGTGCGATCGACTTATCACTTTCCAAGTACTGCTCTGTTTCCAAAGCTCTTGAAAAAACATCCAAAATAACCAGCAGCTTTAAAATTGTTGATTAGATTTTTGATATAGGTCCCAAAGCATTCTTCTCTTATCATTTTCGAAACCTGATGGCGAAAAAAAGAAAAGTTGAAACAGATTCCATCCGCATTCAAACACCGGTAAGCCGGCAGCGAGAACACTCCGTTCCCCTTTACATGACTTCCGGTTTTACCTTCGAATCGGCAGAGCATGCACGTGCTTTATTTGCTAACGAACTGGAGGGAAATGTTTACAGCCGCTATTCAAATCCCAATACCGACGAATTTATCAAAAAAATATGCACACTTGAAGGCGCCGAATCGGGTGTGGCTACGGCATCGGGAATGGCAGCCATTTTTGTTACACTTGCCGGATTGTTGAAGCAGGGTGATCATATTCTGGCGTCACGTTCTCTGTTTGGTTCATCGCACCAGATTCTCAGCCAGGTTTTGCCTCGATGGGGTATTTCTTTCACCTATGCCGATATTCATAACACAGAAAGCTGGGAATCTCTGATACAGGAAAACACCCGAATGCTTTTTCTGGAAACACCATCCAATCCCGGCCTTGACCTGATTGACCTGGCATGGGCCGGTAAGCTGGCCAAAGCTCACAACCTGATTTATGCTGTAGACAACTGCTTTGCCACTCCCTGCCTTCAGCGCCCCATAGAATTCGGAGCCGATATTGTTCAGCATTCTGCCACAAAATTTATCGACGGTCAGGGCAGGGCAATTGGTGGTGTGATTGCAGGCCGTGAAGAATTTATTGAAGATCTCCGCTTTTTTGCCCGGCATACCGGGCCGGCCATGTCGCCGTTTAATGCCTGGCTGTTCAGCAAAAGTCTTGAAACGCTTCCGGTGCGGATGGACCGGCACTGTGACAATGCAGAAATTATTGCCGATTTCCTGGGGGATCACAAAAAAGTGAACTATGTGAAATATCCGTTTCATAAGGATCATCCTCAAAAATCGCTGGCCCGCAAACAGATGAAGCGCGGCGGTGGTGTAGTCTGCTTTGAAATTGATGGTGGATACGAAAAATCTAAATTGTTTATTGACCGCATAGAAATGCTTTCCCGCTCTGCTAATCTCGGCGATACCCGCACCATTGTAACCCATCCGGCCTCTACCACACACTCCAAACTTTCCGATGAAGAACGTGAAGCTGTCGGAATTACTCCCGGGCTGATCCGCATTGCCGTGGGGCTCGAAAATAGTGATGACATTTTGCTGGATATAGAGCAGGCTCTTTCTTATTAGATAGTTCTCAGTCCTTTTGGACCCACCCCCGGCTCCTACCCCTGACATTACCCGAAAATTTATAAAAAGGCGGCTTTTGTCCTGCTTATATATGTGTAAATCATGGCAATAAACTTTGTTATGATTTCTTCGATTTTTCGGCTGCGCCGATACGCTAGCTCATATTCCTAAAAACGGCCTTGTAGTTGCTACAAATGTGAGGGAGCTGTCCCCATTTCACCAAACTCCTGCACTTCGCGGAATGTTTGCCGGGCAACCGGCCCCTGGTTCCATTGCAGTTCAATAAGCTGGCGGGTTTGTTCATCGAGGAGTTCGTGCAGCATCATGCGGCGATCCCACTGTTTTAATTTGGCTGCCACTTTGCAGGTTATTCCGGCTGCCCTCCAGTTTTTCTCGATCTGTTTTAGCAGCCACAGACACAGAAAGTTCAGGTAAATGTGCGCGCGGATGCGCGTTGCCTTGCGATGGCGAATGGGGCGGATTTCCAAATCGGATTTGACTTGGCGAAAACAACGCTCTACCCTGAACAGGCTTTTGTAGGAGTGGTTGACGTGCTCGCCGGGGAGGTCGGTTTTGGGAAGGTCGGTTTGCAGCACGTAGTAATGGCCAATGATGTTCTGAGCCTGGAAACGGCAGCGGTCCAGCCGAAAGATCAACCGATAGCGGTCTTTGCCATTCCTGCCGGGATAGGCCTGGAAGGAAAGCTCCCAAAATTTGGTTTGTCGATGGGTTTCCAGCACCTTTATGGCCCGGTGATAGAGCTTCTGTTGGTTGTAGTTTTGCGGGGAAGCCTGGATTTTTTTTAACTCCTGGTAGACTGTCCTCAGCTTGCGATGGTTCTGGGCTTGCTTTCTGTAACCTTTTTGGTGGTGGCGGCACAAAATGAACCGCTGTCCATCCTTGTGGATATATTCACTCAGGGGTTGGTCGAACAGATCCGGGCTGGTCTCGTGGATGCCTTCCAGCAGGGCGATCTGTGTGGAGGGTGGAAGCCCGGTGATATAGGATAAGCCCAGCTGGTGCACCTCGGCCAGGGTCTGCTCGTCGCTCATAGAACGGTCGGCAACCCAAATGGCGCTGGAGGCCTGGTAGGTTTGTTTCCAGCCGGCAAAGGTCGATGCCACCGTCTTTGCATCTGCAGTGCCCCCTTCCATACCCGGATGTCCAGGGGACGTCCATCCTGGGTGCATACCAGACCATAACTCACAATATAGCGGTCATGGCGTTTTTCTTTGCTTTGGCCATAACCGCTCAACTCGGCCTTTGTCCCGCAAAAGTAACTATTGCTCAGGTCGTACAGCAGTAACCGGCCCGAGTACGGATGGCTGGCATTCAACTCTTCACGGATCGCCTCGAACTGCTCTTCAAGGGCATCCATGGCCAGATAAAACGAGTCTTCCTTGCAGGGCGGCTTGCCATCTAACACATAATTGAGGGTTTGCTGCCTTTTTTGAACATACCCCAGCTTGCTGTCCGGGTCCAGAATCTGAAGGGTCATCATCTCGCAGAGGAGCCGGCCGGCTTTGCGGCCAAGGTGTTTTTTAAGCAACGTTTCCAGCCAGGTAGCCTTCAGGTATTGCAGCAACACCCAGTTGCCTGCCCCGCGAAAAGAGTCTCCAATACAGGTGGTCTGTTCGCGTTGAGCAAAATCCCCGGCATCGGCCAGCGCTTGCCACTCCTCGGGGTCCAGGTGCTTTTGGCCTCCATATTTGAAAATCAGGCGAGCCCGCTCCAGAATAGGAAGGGGTTCAAGTTTTTGAACCGTGCGGTTGCGTGGCTGGCCGGTTTTGGGATCGCGGTAGGCTTCCACCAGCTTGCGATTGCGGCCCTCCTTGCCCTTTCGTTTGACTGTGCTGCATTGAATATTCATGCTTGTAATGTAGCAACTACAATGCTCGTATGCAAGCCCTCAGCCACTTTTATCGGAACTTGAGCTAAAACCCAAGCTTTTTAGTTTTCTTACAGACACTACATAACACAATGATGCAAGTACAGCCGTCAAATATAACAGCTATTACCACTTTTGCAGAAGTTGAGTTAGATGAATTAATCATAATTAATTTTGGGATACGTATATAGCGACCTGTAAGGGTGCGTTAGTCCCGACAAACCTGTCGGGATCACGGACAACTCTTCGTCACAATCGAATGCTTCAGAAGAAAATCAGCTCGAAAGAAGGCACTTTTAATTTTTTAATGAAAACTACTATGCAAAAAGTCACCCCCTCCTTGTGGCGTGTAGTTCGCAATACGGAAGAAGCCGGAGGGTACGTCCGAAAAACAGACTTCAAACTCATTACTCAAAACCTAAATTTTTGAGTAAAAAAATTTTTTAAAATCCACAGTTGAGTATTACCCAATTCATCATTAAAATGTATCTCCTTTTCCGATTGAATTTTATTCCCGGTAAGGCACAAAGCACCGTAAAATCAACTATTTCCTCAACCTAACTCTCCGGCATGAGATTGAGCCTCCATGCAATATCATTTTTTCTCGTCTTGCAGGTGATTTCCATCGCCAATTGCAGGGCACAAATCCACCCGGAAGCCGGCAGTTTTTTTCATCAGCAGTTTATGCCTTATGAGCATGGCGGCCATAACCAAAGCTGGGCTCTTCTCGAAGACGAAAACGGGTTGATGTATATCGGCAACGGCAATGGCTTACTGGAGTACGACGGCGTGGAGTGGAAAATGATTGAAGTTGCCGGAGGGCAGGTAGCCCTCTCTCTTGCCCTGGGGGCCGATAACCGGATTTTTGTGGGGTCGGTTGACGATTTTGGTGAAATTCGGGCCGACTCACTTGGAAATTCTGTCTTCAAATCGATGCTGCCGAGAGTTCCCGAAGAGCACCATGGTTTTGAAGACGTATGGGAAACCGTGGCAACTTCCGATGGGGTGTTTTTCCGAACACGATCCGCCATTTTCCACCTCGACCGGCAGGATTCACTCCACATCTTTAAACCTGAAGAGAGATTTGAGCGTGTTCATACTGTAGGTGATAATGTCTATTCAGTTGGTATGAATGTCGGGCTGAAAAAATTTAACGGCAGCGGTTTTGAGCTGGTTCCCGGCGGAGAGCTGTTTGAGAACCTCGCCATCTGGCTGATGAACCGGCAGCCCGACGGCTCAATATTTATCGTAACCCGCGAGGGTACTTTCACATACAACGACGACACATTCGAACTGTTTGAAACCGAAATTGGGCCGGTTCTGGAAGAGCTGAGTGTCTATAATTCAACAGAAATTGAGGGGATTGGTTATGCCCACGCAACCATTCGCGGCGGTGTGATTTTAACGGATTACCAGGGAAATATCCTTCGCAGAATAGATGACCAGGTAAAACTCCCTACCAACCAGACCACCAACGTACTCACAGACCGGTTCAATAATCTCTGGATTTCCACCACAAACGGCCTGGCCCGCATCGAAATTTCCAGTCCTATCACCTATTTCGACCGGCATCTTGGCGTATCATCTGAAGTACAGGGCATTAAACGGTATGATGAAACTCTGTTCATTTCTTCTTCTTCGAGTATTAATTTTATTGAGGAATCCGCATCAGGAACTGAACCAGCTCGTTTTACGAGTATTCCGGTAACCACAAATAATCACCGAAGTTTTCTTTCAACAGAAAACGGACTGCTGCTAACTTCAAGTTCCGGACTGCTGCAGGTGAACCGGGAAGGCACCACAGTAGCCATACCCGACCTGGAATCAATCTCGATTTTGAGATCAGATTATGACCCCGAAATCATTCTTTTAGGTCATATTGATGGATTGGCACTCATCACATTTCGGGACGGTGAATGGATAAAACTCACAGAGGTTGAAGGTGTCACCGAACAGGCATTTGGTGTCATCCAGGATAAACATGGAATTATTTGGATTTCCACCGATTTTCAGGGTTTGATCCGTGCCGAGATGGACGGTATTGATGATGAACAGCCAAAGATCGACCGTTTCGATATCGACGAACAGTTCAACAGTGTAGCCATCCAGGTATTCACGAAAGACGGAGAAGCTGTTTTTTTAACCAATACCGGGATTTATAAACCCAATTCGCCCTGGAATCCCGACAATCCATTTACACCCGAACTATCCGATCTGGCTGAGGAGGCTGAAAACAATATCAGCTTTGCGCACCTTGCAAAAGGGCACGACGGCCGCCTCTGGGCTGCAACCGGCCTCGGAAATGGTTATGTCCAAAACCTGAACAACCCGCCAGACTCTCTCTTCCAGGGCGCACTCGGGCGCATTCCCGATTCTACCACACAGGTAATTTATCCTGAAGAAGACGGCATTGTTTGGTTCGGCGACCAAAACGGGCTGATACGGTTCGACAGCCGCTCAGACTACCCCGACGGAATTAACTTCGATGCATTTGTCCGGGCAGTAACCGCTGGCGAAGAACTGCTATTTGGCGGAAACCCGGGCAACGGTTTCAATCCTGCCACCCTCACCTATCAGCAGAACGACCTGCGTTTCAGGTTTGGAACCAATTTTTTTGAGGATATCCAAAACACACAATATCAGGTAAAACTGGCCGGGTTTGATGATGAGTGGTCGGCCTGGTCATCAGAAACTTTTAGGGATTACACCAACCTACCACACGGTGATTTTATCATGCAGGTTCGTGCCATGAACACGTATGGCCGCATCAGCTCAATCGGCGAATATTCATTCTCCATCCTGCCTCCGTGGTGGCTCACCTGGTGGGCTTTTTCGCTCTATCTGATCCTGGGCGCAGGATTCATCTACGGAATTGACCGCTACCGGCACCGCAAAATGAGAAAGCGCGAAGCACGGCTTGAAGCCATTGTAAACAAACGCACCGAAGAACTGCGAAAGGAGAAAAAAATAACTGAAGCACAGGCTGAAAAACTGAAACAGCTTGATGCCGAGAAAAGTCGCTTTTTTGCCAACATCAGCCATGAATTCCGCACCCCGCTTACGCTCACCATAGCGCCGCTTGAAAACCTATCGCAGCCTAAATACGGCGTGCTCACCAAAGAGGGCAAGGCTCAGGTTGACATGGCAACCCGAAATGCAAAACGGCTGATGCGACTGGTAACCCAGTTGCTGGATCTCGCCCGATTTGAAGCCAATCTGTTTAAACTGAAACCCGAAACTGCGCAGCTTAACCGGTATCTGCGCTATCTTACATCGAGGTTTGTGGGTGCCTCCGAGCGATACAAAATAACCCTGAATGTTCAGATTCCGGACGAAGAGATTATCGCATCCTTCGATCCCGAACAGTTTGAAAAAGTCATTACTAACCTGCTCTCAAATGCTTTTAAATTCACCCAGGAAGGCGGCACAGTCACCATCTCACTGAAAAAAGAGCAGGATGAAGCCGTTATCACTGTGGAAGACACCGGGCAGGGAATTGATCCCGATCACCTGCCCCGGCTGTTTGATCGTTTTTACCAGGCCGAAAAATCGGAGTTGCAACCAGGAACCGGAATCGGGCTGGCGCTGGTGAAAGAGATTACCGAACAGCATGGAGGGCAAATCAGTGTTGAAAGTGAACCGGACAAGGGAACATCATTCGAAGTTCGGCTGCCTCTGGCCGAATCTGAGGAAGCTGCCGTTACAGACCTTCCACTACCCGAACTCGAATCCGGGCTTGAGGATGAGCTGCTTCCGGATAAAACCTTGGATGTGGATGATGACGATCCCGAAATCGAAGACGACGACCGAAAAACTCTTCTCATCGTTGATGACAACAGGGATATTCGCAATTACCTGAGGGAACATTTTTCAGATAAATACAGAGTACAGGTAGCTGCCACGGGAAACCAGGCGCTCGGGAAAATCAAAAAGCTGCCTCCTGATATCATCATTTCCGATGTGATGATGCCAGACGGTGACGGATTTTCTCTGCTGAAAAATCTGCGTTCCGATCCCGAAACCGACTTCTTGCCAATTATTCTGCTTACCGCGCGCGCTGAAGCCGAAGACAAACTTGAGGGGCTTGGAATCGGGGCGGATGATTATCTCACAAAACCGTTCAGCATGGAAGAGGTTAGCCTGCGGGTGAGCAATTTGATTGACCGGCAGATGCGCCTTCAAAAATATTACAAACACCAGGGCGGTCATCTCACCAACGGCAAAGAAGTTTTGCATCCTGATTCTGTTGAAGCTGATTCGGTTGACGATCAATATTTAGAGAAAGTGCGCCAGGTAATTCAAAAGCAGATGCAGGATGAGGATTTTTCTGTTGAAGTCCTCGCGAAAGAATTACACCAAAGCCGAACGCATCTTTTCCGGCGGCTGAAAGATCTGACGGGAGAATCGCCCAGCAACCTTATTAAGCGAATGAGGCTTGAGCGCGGCGCGGAATTACTTCAGCAGAAAGCCGGTACTGTGAGTGAGGTTGCCTACTCCACCGGTTTTAAGAGTGTGGCGCAGTTCTCAAAATCCTTCCGAGGCCACTTCGAAAAAACTCCCACGGAGTTTATCACATCAAATAATTAGCCCAGGCTGTCATCGAGCATTGTTAGTTTGATTTTTTCCTGTGTTACACACAAAAAATGCCTTTAAACCCATAAAAAAGGCGAAAATGTAACATATCGACAAAATCTTGTAACGCAGGCATAACGCATTTCACCGAAAAAAAAGTAGTTTGAGAGCAGAAGTCATCAATTAACTTGCAACAGCGGAGCAAACATGAAAACACCGAAGAAAAACATACTGATGACCCTGATCATTATCCCGGTGTTTTTACTTTTGATTCTGTTCAACGGCTATCAAAAGTATGATAGTTCTGCCTTCGTCAATGATGAAGCGTCGCAAGTTCACATGAAAGCAAGTGATGTTATCCTGACTCCTGAAGAAATTGATTCGGAATATTGCCAGCGGTGTTCCGGAGAAAATTCAGGAGTCAAAGATAACATTCATTATCAGTCAGCAACCTGGGGGGCTTCGGGATTTTGGAAAAGCCCGTCGAAATCAAAATCTAAAAATAAAGAAACGATATTGGCTGAAAGATGATTGAAAAACTATCCAAATAATACCGATATCGGAATAGTTTTTAGTCGCAACATGATGCCTGCCGGGGTTTTCATAGGTCCTCCGGTGGGCATCATTTTTTTACCCGTTTTGTATGAATTAACCCAAAATTGTCATTGGAACAATGACAATTTTGCCCGAAGGGCCGACAAATCATTGTGAACCAATGTTTTGTCGGGGTCGGCCCGCAGGGCAAAAAAGGTCTAACGACTTTTTTGGGATTAATTATTGCCGATGCTCATCAATATACTTGTTAACCACACCGGTCAGGGTTTGCATGGGCAGGGATCCGTTCATTAGAATAACATCGTGAAACTCGGTGATGTCAAACCGATCCCCAAGTTCTGATTCTGCTTTTTGGCGCAATTGCTGGATGTGCATCATACCGGTTTTGTATGAAAGTGCCTGGCCGGGAGCTACGATATAGCGTTCAATTTCTGAAACCACCAGGCTTTCCGGCATGCCGGTGTTTTCAATCATATAATTGATAGCCTCTTCGCGTGTCCATCGGTGAAGGTGAATGCCCGTATCAACCACAAGCCGCACGGCCCGGAACATTTCAAATTGCAGCCTCCCAAGGTTTCCGTAGGGATCATCATCATAAATGCCGATTTCATCAATTACCCACTCCGTATATAAAGCCCAGCCTTCAACATAAGCCGTTAAAGGGTAAATCCTTCGAATGGTTGGTACGTTTTCAATTTCCTGGGCCAACGCAAGCTGAAAATGATGGCCGGGTACCGCCTCGTGTGCTGTCAAAGACATCATTCCGTATTTGGCAATGTCCTCAACGTTTCTAAGGTTGATAAAAAAGACACCGGGACGGCTGCCATCCATAGCAGGAATGTTGTAGTAGGCAAACGGTACGGTTTCTTCAGAATATTCGGGCACCCGCCTCACTTCAACGCCTGCTTTTGGTGTCCGCTTAAAAAGTGGAGATGTTTTTTCATACAGGAATTCAACTTTCTGTGAATAGTCAGCGATGATTTGATCCCGCACACCGGCCGTGTCAGGATAGAACATGCCGGGTTCTTCATCCAATACCGAAAACCGTTCGGCGATGGTTTCCCCCGAAATTCCGATTTCATCAAACAATTCAAACATCTCATGTTTAATTCGCTCAACTTCATCTAAACCCGTTTGATGCACTTCTTCAGGTGTTAAAGGCAGCGTTGTGTGCATTCGTGTTAAGTAGCGGTAATAGTTGTCGCCATCGGGTAGTGTCCATACTCCCGAATCTTCGCCGGCCTGGTCATACAAATCCTCAAATGTATCGATCAGATACTGATAACCTGTTGTTACCTCATTTTCAATCGCTGAAGCTGCATCAGCCAGGAGCCTGTTTTTTTCCTCAGCACTGATGTTTTCCAATTCGCCCAATTTCTGTTCCAGGTTATCATAAAGTGGGTTTTCATCCACCGGCTGGCCGATAAAGTTTTTCATCTCTCTCAGTACATGATCGATTACAAATTTTGGAGGAATAATTCCACGTTCAGCCCGGTAGATCACCGATTCACGCACCTGGGCAAATTTTGTTTGAAATGCCCGAAGCCTTTCAATGTAATTTTCCGCACTTTTTTTATCGATAACCTGATGATTGGTTGTCATAAATGAAGGCAGGGAGCTCTGTACGCCGAATGTCTGGTTGACCGGAAAATTGTGAAACATCCAGGGTTCGCCTTCAATGTTGGTTTGCAGCAGCCATTCCACCATATCGTAGCTGATGGCTTGCTGGCCGGAAAGGCGCTCACGGTTGTATTTGCGGAGAATATCAAGATAGTTTTTATCGCGCTCCATCATCCGGTAGGTATGTTGCGGAGAGGCATCGGATAGTTTATGGCTGTGAAAATCGAGTATGGTGTTATCAATCACACCAACAATTGTCAGAAGTTCCGGTTCTGACAGGGCAGCACCAATCAGGTATCGTTCAAATAAATGATCGATGTTGAGGGGCTTCCCCCAGATTAGTTTATAACTCCAGATTCCAAAAAGAAGCAGAAGTATGGCTAACGAGTAAAGAATGATTTTTTTTAAGCTCATAAAAGGCAGTCCGTTGATGGTTGTATTGAATGTAAAACAAAATATTTTTAATTCAATGATCCGTATTGACAGGATTAAATTTTCGGTTTGAATGCTCTCTCTTTTTTCTTTAATTGAGCTGAAATTCAATCCATTGCTATGAATATTAATCTCAAATCCCGGAAAGAGCGTACGTTTGATGCCATCGTTGTTGGTACGGGAATCAGCGGCGGATGGGCTGCAAAAGAACTCTGCGAAAAGGGGCTGAAAACATTGGTTTTGGAACGGGGGCGAATGGTGAGGCATATCGAGGATTATCACACTGCCTTCAAACATCCTTGGGAGCTGCCCTATGGTGATGAACTCACTCACAAAGAAAAAACCGAAATTTATCCGGTTCAAAGCCGGACTGCTTATGCAGTGAAACAGTCCACAAAGCACTTTTTTGTGAAGGATAATGAAAATCCTTACGTGCAGAAAAAGCCGTTTTTGTGGACACGCGGTTACCAGGTGGGCGGCCGCTCTCTTACATGGGGACGCTGGAGTTACCGGCGCGGCAATGCCGATTTTGGCGTTTATGAACGGGACGGCATCGGCATCGACTGGCCGATACGCTACAAAGACATCGAACCGTGGTACGATTATGTGGAATCGTATATCGGGGTGAGCGGCAACCGTGACGGCCTTCCACAGATTCCCGACGGCATTTTCCAGCCACCGTGGGAGATGAACTGCCTGGAACTGCATGTAAAAGATCAGCTTCCCAAACATTTTTCTGACAGGCATCTTACCATCGGCCGCACGGCAAACCTCACACGCCCGGTAAACGGACGCGGCCGCTGTATGGCACGGGATATGTGTACTCGCGGCTGCCCGTACGGAGCTTATTTCAGCAGCAATGCAAGCACACTGCCTGCTGCCGAAGCCACCGGTAACATGACCCTTCGCCCTCACTCCATTGCACACACAATTTTGTACGATGAAAACACGCAAAAAGCCTCCGGTGTGCGTATTGTGGATGCCGAAACAAAAGAGACAATCGATTTTTATGCAGATGTGGTGTTTCTTTGCGCATCCGCCCTCGGCTCAACAAGCATTCTTCTGAATTCACTGGAACACACATTTCCTGACGGCATTGGAAACCGCAGCGGTGAGCTTGGCCATAACCTGATGGACAATCATTTTCAGATCGGGGCTTCCGGCACGTTCGACGGCTTTGAAGACCGCTATTACCTGGGCCGCAGGCCTGTGGGTGTGCTGGTGCCGCAGTTCCAGAACCTGGATACAAGCACGGAACGGAAAACTTACAAACGGGGATTTTCCACCTACGGATGGGCCAGCAGGCAGGGTACGGGCCAGGGTGATCCGCTGGATTTTGGCGCCGATTACAAAGACAGCCTCTCCACACCCGGCAACTGGACAATGACATTTCTCGCTTTTGGCGAATGCCTGCCGAGGCATGAAAACAGAGTCTATCTCGATGAAGACAACACCGATCCCTGGGGCATACCGAAACTGGTTGTCGACATGGAGTGGGGTGAAAATGAAAAAGCGATGCGCATAGAGATGGCATCATCCAGTGCGGAGATGCTGGAAGTTTCGGGGTTCAGGGATGTGCGAACGTTTGATAACGACAGCCCGCCCGGGTTCAGCATCCACGAAATGGGCACGGCAAGAATGGGTCACGACCCGGATACATCGGTACTAAACCGCTGGAACCAGATGCACGACATCCCCAATATTTTTGTGACCGACGGCGCCTGCATGGCCTCCAACGGCTGGGGAAATCCCTCTCTTACCTACATGGCCCTCACCGCCAGGGCCTGTGATTATGCTGTGAACGAACTGAAAAAAGGAAATTTGTAGATTTATTATGGAGCCAATCAACCGTAGAGAAGCCATAAAACGAACGGCGGCCGTACTGGGATTCACATTAAGCGGCTCGCTGATATCTGCGGTGATGTCCGGATGCAGAACTGACACCGCCACCGGATGGAGACCCGCAGTTCTGACGCCCAGTCAGCTTCGGACTGCTGCAGATTTTGCCGAGGTAATTCTTCCGCGGACAGAAACCCCCGGCGCCAAAGATGCCAAGGTTGAGCGGTTTATCGACAGCCTGGCCGATGGATATCTCTCTCCCGAAGAAACCAATTTATTACTGCAATTTCTCGACCGGCTGGATGAAGAGGGATTCGCTGATTTGTCTTTTGAAGAACAAAACTCATTCACAAAACAACTGCTTGAAACTGAAGAAGGCAGAGCCACTTTCCGATCATTCAAATCGATGGTGATGCTGGGGTTTTTCACATCGGAGGTTGGTGCTACACAAGTGCTACAGTATAATGAGATTCCAGGAATCTACTCCGGCTGTGAACCGCTGGAAGATGTTGGTGGGAAAACGTGGGCGTTGTGATTTAAAAAGATTGCTCAATAATTTGCGATTGTAAACGAGTTTGGACTTTTTAAAAAACAGGTTCTACTGAAACATTGTGCTTATCTGTTTTGAAGTGAATCCAATCCCCTCTCGAGAGGGGAAATGTGAAGATGTATGCGCGAAGCGCGGTTCATCGAACGAGGGGTGTGTCCCTGATTTAGACTTCTTATCCCAAATAACACACCCCTTGTCAGTCAAGAAACCACGACAAGTCGTGTTTTTGACTAACTTTCCCCTCTCAAGAGGGGATGTCTATGGTCTGCCAACCTATTTAACCACAAAGAAAAACCAAATAACTTTATAATTCTCACCTGCTATTGACTGAAAAAAATATTTGTACAATTTTTAGAATAGCACCAAAATCAAACCTGATAACGATGGCTTTCGGTCATCAAAAAAACTGAAAAAAATGCTAAACCTGATTTTATCTTTTACTTTGGCTATTGTCGCTGCTACCACTCCTCTTAACGTTGATCAAGACAACGAAGAAGATCAAGTCCGCGAAGCAATAAACTACTATTTCCAGGCACACGCTACGGGAAATGGAGAATATTTAAGGGAGGCATTCCACCCGGTTGCCAAACTCTTTTTTGTGAGAGATGGCGAACTCGCCCAGTTCACACTCGAAGAGTATATCGCCCTGTTTGACGGCTCTCCGGAAGAGGATGAAGATCAGCGGGTAAGAACGATAGATCATATCGAGATTTCCGGGAATGCAGCCATTGCTACCATCACGCTGGATTATCCAAACGCCGTTTACACCGATTACATGTCGATGCTCAAAATTGACGGACAGTGGAGAATTGTGAATAAAACCTTCTATTTAGAGCCCCGGTAGAAATTCAAAGAAACCAGAAAATAAATATCCAATGGGATCACTATGCCTCATTTTTAATGTAGTGTTATGTCAATTGTAAATTGGCAGCCTGGGAAAGACTTCCGAAGTCTTTCTGATTTTAATAAAATATTGGTCAATTTTATCTTTCAATACTATTTATAACATCCATGAAGACTTCGGAAGTCTCTTTCACCCGATATTCTAAATGTGACAGAACATTATCTCCATTTCAACAATTAGTCTATTCCCTTCGATTTCACACGCTTGTTCAAAAAAATCAAAAAAGAAGCGTTTCCACGCAAAATCTGAGCCGGATTTAACAACTTTTGCTTTCAAAAAAAACTCTAACTCCTTACCTTATCAAAACTTTTAAAAAGAGTTGATGAAAACGCTCCATCTGACAATTTTTATCAAAGCAATTTTGAAATCCGACACGGTTTCCGTCGTCGGATTTTTTTTGGTTTTCAACCCACATCTTAACTTTTTCAGAATAACCGGAAAAATATGACTCCAGCCATTCCAGAATATAAACCTGCCATTCTTGCGCTCGCTGACGGTACCGTGGTAAAAGGCCGCGCAATTGGAAAAACCGGAACAACCGGTGGCGAGCTCTGCTTTAACACCAGTATGACCGGCTACCAGGAGATCTTTACCGACCCGAGTTACTACGGCCAGCTTATGATGATGACCTATCCGCACATCGGCAATTACGGAACCATGAGCCGTGATGACGAAGCGCACAAGGTGATGATTGCCGGCCTTATTGTCCGCTCTTTTTCGGATGAATTCAGCAACCCGATAGCTGATGGCAGCCTGAAAGATTATATGCTCAGAAATGAATTAATCGGGATTTCAGGTGTGGATACCCGCATGCTTGTGCGCCACATCCGGGCAAAAGGTGTTATGAATGCCGTTATCAGCTCCGAAATTCTTGATGAAGAAGAATTGATTGCCAAAGCCAAAGCCTGGGATTCGATGGCCGGGCTTGAACTGGCCACCAAAGTAACCCGAAAAGAGGCTCAAACCGTGGCCTCAGACGGGCCATTCAAAATTGCTGCTTTCGACTACGGCATCAAACAAAATATCATCAACAGTTTTGTTAAGCGGGGCTGCACGCTGCGTATTTTTCCGGCCGAAGCAGGCCTGGAAGAAGTGAAAGCCTGGAAAGCAGACGGTTATTTCTTCAGCAACGGCCCGGGCGATCCGGAAGCTTCGTCCAATTACGGATTGCCCATAGTAAATTACGCTAAATCGACCGGGAAGCCACTTTTTGGGATCTGTCTTGGCCACCAGTTAATGGCACTTTCTGAAGGAATTAAAACCAAAAAAATGTTTGTGGGCCATCGCGGTGCCAACCAGCCGGTGATGAACAAGCAGACAGGCCTCGTTGAAATAACCACACAAAATCACGGCTTCACCGTTGATGAAGACGGCATCGACACCACAAAAGCTGAAGTAACCCACATCAACCTGAATGATAATACAATCGAGGGGCTAAGCTTCAAAAATTTTAAGGGCATTTCGGTTCAGTATCATCCCGAAGCATCTCCCGGGCCGCACGATTCGTCGTACCTGTTTGACCAGTTTATGGAAATGGTAAAAGAAGAAAAGGGTGAAGATTTGTCCTGACCGAATAACACAAAAAATTGAAATTCAGCAATCAAAAATTAAATTATGCCACGTCGAACAGACATCAGTAAAATTTTGATCATCGGTTCCGGCCCCATTGTGATCGGGCAGGCCTGCGAATTTGATTACTCCGGCACCCAGGCATGCCGTTCACTTAAAGAAGAAGGTTTTGAAGTTGTCCTGATCAACTCCAACCCCGCCACAATTATGACCGACCCGATGATGGCCGATTCCATTTACCTGGAGCCGCTTACCACAAAATCGATCAAAAAAATTGTAGAGATTGAAAAACCGGATGCCGTGCTGCCAACTATGGGCGGACAGACGGCCCTCAACCTTGCAAAAGACCTGCAGCAGGAGGGCTTCTGGCACGAAAGAGGCATTAAAATTATCGGTGTAAATATGGATGCGGTTGAAATTACTGAAGACCGGCAGTTATTCCGCGATTTGATGGATCGCATCGGGATTGAACAGTGCCGGAGCCGCACAGCCAATTCCCTGCTGGATGCCAAAGAAATTGTGGAAGAGCTTGGCGGGCTGCCCATCGTCATCCGCCCGTCATTCACACTTGGGGGAACCGGTGGCGGTATTGTCTGGAACGAGGATGAATTTGAACGAAAAGTGCTGCGCGGGCTTGAGCTGAGCCCGGTGCACCAGGTGCTGATTGAGGAGAGTATTTTTGGATGGAAAGAGTTTGAGCTGGAGCTGCTGCGGGATGACAACGACAATGTTGTGATTGTCTGCCCCATCGAAAACCTCGATCCGATGGGCGTGCACACCGGCGATTCGGTAACAGTGGCACCCACACAGACATTGACCGACAAACAGTATCAACTATTGCGAAATGCCGCTATAAAAATGATGCGCTCAATCGGCGATTTTGCCGGAGGCTGCAACGTGCAGTTTGCCATAGAACCGGGAAGCGACCGCCTCGTGGCTATCGAAATTAATCCGCGGGTAAGCCGTTCATCAGCCCTTGCATCCAAGGCAACGGGTTATCCCATCGCCAAAATTGCCACCAAGCTGGCCGTTGGTTACACACTCGACGAACTTCCAAACCCGATCACTCAGGTTTCATCAGCCTGTTTTGAGCCGTCTATCGACTATGTTGTGGTGAAAATTCCGCGTTTCAATTTCGATAAATTTTCAGGAGTTGATGAAGAGCTGACTACTCAGATGAAAGCGGTGGGTGAGGTGATGTCAATCGGCCGAACTTTCCCTGAAGCACTAAACAAAGCGTGGCAGTCGCTTGAAATCGGCCGCAGCGGCCTGGGCGCTGACGGTTACAGCCAGCCCGACAGAAAAACGGTTCGCGAACGCCTGCTGAAACCATACTGGGACCGAACACTCCAAATCAGAAATGCTTTTAAATTTGGGACATCAGTCGAAGAAATTGCCGATATCACCAAGGTTGATCCGTGGTTTCTGCAGCAAATTCGTTATATGGTCAGTCTGGAAAACCGCACCGAAGGCCAAAGCCTCAACACCATTTCAAGTGAAGATTTACTTGAAGTGAAACAGGCCGGTTTTTCGGATGTTCAGATAGCCTGGCTGCTGAGTAAAAGCGGCGAGAAAGTTACGGAAGAGCAGGTTCGTGCCAAACGATTTGAATTTGGCATGAAACCTTCCTTTAAGCTTGTGGACACCTGTGCGGCTGAATTTCCCGCCGATACACCCTACTATTATTCAACCTACGAGAATAGCAACGAAAGTGTGGTTACCGATCGCAAAAAAGTGTTAATTCTCGGAAGCGGTCCGAACCGAATTGGGCAGGGTATTGAATTCGATTATTCCTGTGTTCATGCTGTGATGGCTGCACAGGAGATGGGATACGAAGCGATAATGATAAACTGCAATCCCGAAACCGTCTCCACCGATTTTGATATCGCCGATAAGCTCTATTTTGAACCGGTATTCTGGGAGCGCGTACTTGATATCTACGAACACGAAAAACCTGAAGGTGTGATTTTACAGGTTGGCGGGCAAACCGCCCTTAAACTTGGCAAAAAGTTTGTAAATGCAGGAATTAAAATATTCGGCACCGAATTCGAAAAAATTGATTTTGCCGAAGATCGCGGAGAATTTTCCAGGTTTCTGAAACGCCTCCACATTCCATTTCCCGATTACGGAACGGCACGCAATGCTGACGATGCGGTGGAAATTGCAAATGAAGTGGGTTATCCCGTGTTGATTCGTCCAAGCTATGTGCTCGGCGGACAGGGTATGCGTATTGCTGTAAAAGAAGATGAGCTCAGGCGCTATGTTGAGAGAATTTTAGAAACCCATCCCGAAAACGATTTCCTAATCGACAAATATCTTGACAAAGCTATCGAGATTGATGTTGATTCGGTTTACGATGGTGAAGATATTCACATAGCAGGCATCATGCAGCACATTGAACCGGCAGGTGTCCATTCGGGAGACTCAACCGCCGTGCTGCCACCTTACTCTCTCAGCAAACTGGTGATTGAAACCATCGAAACCTATCAGGAGAGAATTGCCAAAGAGATGGGAATCGTCGGTTTTCTGAATGTGCAGTATGCCGTAAAAGGGCAGGAAGTGTATGTTCTGGAAGCCAATCCACGATCAACCCGCACCATACCGTTTCTTGCTAAAGCCACACAGCGGCCCGAGGCAAAAATCGGGGTGAAGGTGATGCTTGGTGCCAAATTGAAGGATTTTGACCTGGAATCGAAATTGAAAAACTGGGCGATTAAGGAGCCTGTATTTCCGTTCGATAAATTCCCTGAAGTGAAAAAAGAGCTTGGCCCTGAGATGAAATCCACCGGAGAAAGCATCTACTTCATGGAGAATTTTGACGATGAACGATTTAGGAAGCCGTACGAATTTAAGAATCTCTATTTGAGCAAGTAACCTCTTTGCAGAGAAGTTGAGAAAAAACAGTTTCTCTGAAAACTCAAAAATTGATTTATTCCATATTTCATCACCGTAGAGGCCAACCCCATACCAGGCCGCCCCTGATCATTTCGGGGCGGGTTAATTTTTCCTGTTTTGTGCATTGCATGACCCAATTTCGATAGATCTCTGATCCGGATAACAGTTTTGAGATTTCTGCATTCAGCAAACCATCCCCAATCCCTTCGATGCTGTTTGTTGCTTTTTCTTGATTCCTTGCCTCGGGATTTTTGGTTGCTTCGCTAATCCCCGGACTGCGCTCGTGTTCAAACGCAGTGGCGTTTTATACACCTCACTTGTCCGGGGTTACCCCGAAAAGGGATGGCTTTGCCATAAAATCGGTCACTCCTATCGGAGTTTGGTGTTTCTCTAATCGATGGCTTAAACTATGAATTCGGGGATTTGGTTTACTCAAATTGAAGGACAATTT
>SLPZ01000330.1 GCA_007131725.1 Balneolaceae bacterium | reverse complement strand
GCAGCGGCCAGATTCATTTCGTAGGTATAATCCTGCAGGTTGTAATCTTCCTGCGAAATGGGATTGGCATTAAATGTGTTGGTTTCCAGGATATCAGCCCCGGCAGAGAGGAAATTTGTGTGAATTTCCCTTATAATGTCAGGTTGGGTGATGCATAAAAGGTCGTTGTTGCCTTTCAGGTCATCTTTAACATCGGTGAACCGGGTGCCCCTGAAGTCCTCTTCGGTGAGTTTATAATTCTGAACCATGGTTCCCATGGCACCGTCGAGCACAAGAATTCGGTCTTGAAGAATAGAATACAGAGGATGTTTAATACGGTTCATTTTTATTGACTTCCTGAAACGTTTGAATTTATGATATTAACCAGCATTATTCACCAAGAAATTTTGGTCGTGAACAAGGCACTTTTTCAGAATGATTTAAACTATTTGAACTGATCTTATCACAAACACCAAAAATCTGCATTTTACGTATTAATTACTGCATTTTTTATGAAAGTTATTGAACATTACAATAAAGCCACCGAACCGCTCATTTCGTTCGAAATCATTCCTCCCAAACGGGGTGGGTCTGTTCAGTCGGTATTCGACTCACTTGACAAAGTGGTGGAAACCGTTAAACCCCCGTTTATTGATGTGACGTATCATACCGCGGAAGCTCACATCGAAGAGCTGCCGGATGGTACACTGAGACGGGTGGTGAGAAGAAAGCGGCCCGGAACCATCGGCTTATGTGCGGCTATCAAACACCGGTACGATATTGATCCCGTACCCCACCTGATCTGCGAAGGTTTCTCGAAAGAAGAGAGTGAAGACGCTCTTATTGAGCTGAACTATCTCGGCATCCATAATGTACTGGCCATTCGCGGCGATAATACCGGCTCACAAATTTCCCTGAATTTGAATGGCACCGAAAACAAATATGCCGTCGACCTGGTGAAACAGATTCAGAATATGAACCAGGGTATTTACCTGGAAGATATCATCAACGCCGAACCGACCGATTTTTGTGTAGGTGTGGCGGGGTATCCTGAAAAACATTTTGAGGCTCCTAACCTCGACTGGGACATCAAAAACCTGAAACGAAAAGTGGACGCCGGGGCTGATTATATCGTAACCCAGATGTTTTACGACAACAAAGCCTATTTCAATTTTGTAGAGAGATGTAAAAATCACGGCATTGATGTGCCCATCGTACCGGGTTTAAAAATTCTGACTACTTCCAGACATCTGAAAACACTGCCCAAATTTTTCCACCTGAATATTCCGGATGAATTTACAGCTGCCGTGGATTCTGATCCCGACAATGCCAGGAATATCGGGATTGAATGGGCAAGGCAGCAAAGCCTCGAATTGATGGAAAGCGGAGTGCCGGGAATCCATTATTACATTATGGGTGATCCACAGCCTGCGCTGGATGTGATAACGTTTTTGCAGAAGAAGTGATTTTTTGAAGACGGAAGACGGAAGTTTTGAAGAATAGTAGTAAGAATCAAAAGGCTTATTTTTTTAATATTTATTTTTTGGTGAGTTCATAACGTTCACAATTGCGAACTCTTCACTTTTGGCTTCTGCCATCTGCCTTCTCGCTAAAGAAAAACAATAACAAACGAATAAAAAAATGCGCTATCTGATTGCCGACAGTGGAGCTACCAAAACCGATTGGCTTTATGTTGACGGTGTTGATACTCTTCACATCAAAACCCAGGGGCTACACCCTTCCAATATTCAGCAGATGAGTGACAGTGAAGATATTCGAGCTCAGATCGGGGACCTGGCGCCGGATGCGATCCATTTTTTTGGCGCCGGATGCGGCAGCCCGGTTTCTGATGAAATTGTCCGAAGGTTTTTGCAGCCCATTTTTCCCAATGCCAAAATTGCCATACAGAGCGACCTGCACGGTTCCGGCAAGGCTTTTTTTGGCAACGGAAGCGGTATTGTGGCTGTTTTGGGAACCGGCGCAATATCAGCAAAATTTGAAAATGGAGTCATTGCTAAAAAATCGGCAGCCCTCGGATTTGCCATCGGGGATGAGGGAAGCGCGGCCGACCTGGGCAGGCGTATTTTAAAAATTTACTTCAGAAAAACCGCAGATCATCAAACACTTGAATTCATCGGCGAAAAACTGAACCATGCCGATTATTCCTCCATGATGAATCGAATTTATCGATCCGGCAAACCCAATCGTGAACTGGCATCCATCGCGGGAGAAGTTCTGCGGAAACCGCTGCCTCCCAGGCTGGTTCAGCTCATCAAAGAGGCGTTTTCTGATTTTGCAGACCATCAGCTTTCCATGCTGGAATTGAACGGAGACGAAAGCATCGTGTTTACCGGAAAAGTAGCTGAGGTTCACCAGAATATTTTAATTCCGCTTCTCAATCAAAAAGGGTTTGAAAACGTAAGCATCCGGTACCCGGTAATTGCTGCCTGGAGAGACCGGGTGAAAGATGGAAGTTTGGGATTTTGAAATCGGCTGCAGGTTTGAGCCATACGCATAAATTCATGCATGGATCTAAAAATCATTATATTTAAGCATGAAAATCGCCAAATATATATCAGATCGGCAAAAAGAACTTCAGAAAATTTGTGAATCTCACAATGTAGAGACACTTTATGCCTTTGGCTCTTCCATCAGTCAACGGTTTAACGAAGAATCCAGTGATATCGACCTGCTCGTAACTATTGATATAGACGACCCTGTGGAACGCGGAGAACATTTGATGTTATTATGGGAAGAACTGGAAGGCCTTTTTAACAAAAAAATTGATTTGTTAACACCTGCCTCACTTAAAAATCCTGTTCTGAAAAAATCAATCGATAAAACCAAGATTCTGATCTATGACAGAAGAGGGCAAAAAGTATTTGTCTGACGTTTCGATGGCCATTGACCTGATTGAAACTTTTATTTCAGATACTGTTGATTACGCCGCATTTGAGAATGACCTGAAAACCCAAAGTGCAGTCGAAAGACAACTGATTATTGTGGGAGAAGCAATCAACAAATTTCGAAAAACAGCACCTGACATTTCGATAAAAAATGACAAACAAATCGTTGCTTTCAGGAATAGAATCGTACATGCATATGACAGTATTGACAATTCAATCGTTTGGGCAATTTTAAAAAAACATCTTCCAAAACTTAAAAAGGAAATTCAAGAACTAAGCGAAAATTACTGATGTTTGATGATCTAAAACTTTCAAAGTATCAGACTACAACAAACCTGAATCCTGAGCCTTGATTTTCACAGATACACACTGCCATCTCTACTTAAAACAATTTAAAAAGGACCTGGATGATGTTCTGAAACGTTCGGTAGAGGCAGGAGTCCGGCATATATTCCTTCCCGCTATCGACTGGAAATCGATCGATCAGATGGATGAACTGAATCACCCCGAAATTACCTTTTACAAAATGGCGGGAATCCACCCGTCCAGCGTGGAAAAAGAATGGCCGGTGAGCGAACAAAAGCTTATGGAACTTTGCAGCAATGATGATTTTGTGGCTGTTGGTGAAACCGGGCTGGATTATTACTGGAGCACCGATTTTGTGGATGAACAGAAAAAGAGCCTGCATCTCCATTGCGAAATAGCAAAAGACACCGGCAAACCCATTGTTCTGCACAATCGTGACAGCACTTCCGATCTGCTCGATATTATTGAACAGCAGCAGAACGGGTCGCTGAATGGCGTGTGGCACTGCTTTAACGGAACTGAAGAGGAGGGCAAACGTGCACTCGGCCTGGGATTATACCTGGGTGTGGGCGGAGTTTCAACCTTCAAAAATGCCGGTGTGGATAAAGTGGTGGCTCAAATGCCTATTGACCGACTGATCCTCGAAACCGATGCTCCCTACCTTGCGCCGGCACCCTATCGCGGCAAGAGGAATGAGCCTTCTTATATTAAACTGATTGCGGAAAAACTGGCAGAAATTAAGGGTTTGACTTTGGGGGAGATTGCGGAAATTACTACCGGGAATGCGTTTCGGTTGTTTGATATTGGCACGCGGAGACGCTGAGGCGCGAAGTTTTAGTGAAGAAGGGTGTAGATTGTAAAATACTTACCTCCCCAACTCTGCGCCGCCGCGCCTTAGCGTGCAAACATCTTAAGGGCAATCAATTCTTCAGGCACCTTCTCAAACCGTTTCACGATCTCCCTGAATTCCACCTTCGTCTCTGTTTCTGATCTCAGTTTTGCAAATTTCCGGGCTTTTTCATCTTCTTCCAACCGTATCAGCTTTCGAAGGTTTTTATCATAATACCGGATATTCGAATTCTCCCACACAAAATCGGCTAAGGCCATTTTCTCATCAAAATTGATCTCAATATTCAACAACTCCGGTTTATTTTCGCTGCGGGACTGGCTCAGACCAAAAAATTGGCACATTTCATTTATCACCAACTCGCTGGCCCGCCACTTGGCCTGTTTCGAATAGCCCGCAATGTGGGGCGTGGCGATAAACGCTTTCCGGGCAGCATCGTCCCAGAAAACAGGCTCACCCTCCCAAACATCGAGGATAAAATCACGCACACTTCCGCTCTTACTTGCATTCATCAATGCAGTTTCATCAACAACTCCTCCCCGTGCCGTGTTTATCACGAGTTCAAAACCGTGAGCCAGCCATTCAGAGCCGCACATGTGAAACGTGGGATGATCTCCTGAATAAGTCAGAGGTGTATGGAAGGTCAGGATGTCACACGCAAGTAATTCATCAAGGCTGCAGGATGTGAATTCCGGTTCAAGCCCGGCTTTGGGCGGATCATATGCTGCTGCTGCAATTCCCAGTTTCTTCAAATAATCCAGAACTCTCCCGCCCGTATTTCCGCAGCCAACCACACCCACTTTTTTCTCACGCAACTCCACTCCCCTCTCCTGTGCCCACTTTGCCAAAACTGTGATCACATATTCACCCACTGCATTCGCGTTGCACCCTTCCGAGCGGGCAAATGCTATACCCAGGCTATTCAGATGATCCAAATCCACGTGATCGAACCCGGCCGTGGCCGAACCGATAAATTTCAGGTTACCGGCTTCCGGCAGTGTCTCAGGTGTGATATGGGTGACGGTTCGAATCAAAAGTGCATCAAACTGCGGGGCATCTGCCGGGAAACCATCAGAGGGGTCAAACAACGAAAGCTCCGCTTTATCGGGAAGCAGTACATCCAGTTTATATAGAAATTTGTCAGCCAATACTTTCATACTTCCAATGATAGGAAATTGAAAGAATTATTTGGGGCTTAAATCACACCAATCATGAAAGTCAATCGCAGGTTTCAAGAAAATCTCATTATTTTGGCTGATGTATTCTGAAAATCAAACTGTATAATGGCTCTCTGATTTCCTAATATCAGGAAAATAAATTTTGAAGTAACTCTATGTCTGAAAATAACATCAACCCTGTATCCCTTATTCGAAAAAAACGGGAAGGCGATGCCCTGACAACCGAAGAAATCCAACACCTGGTCCGCGCCTACACGGATGACTCTATCCCGGACTATCAAATGAGCGCTTTTTTGATGGCTGCCTATCTGAACGGGCTGAATACCGATGAAGCCGCCGCACTGACCGACACCATGCTTCACAGCGGAATTATCGTGGATCTCGATTCGATACCGGGAACCAAAGTAGATAAACACTCTACCGGAGGAGTTGGCGACAAACTCTCTCTGATCCTGGCTCCCATCGTGGCCTCGTGCGGTGTGCCCGTACCCATGATTTCGGGCCGGGGGCTGGGCCACACCGGCGGTACTCTCGACAAACTTGAAAGCATCCCCGGCTTTACGGTGGATATGAATCTGGATCGATACAAGGAAATTATCGCCAAACACAACCTGGTGCTTGCAGGCCAGACCGACGAAATTGCACCGGCTGACAAACGCCTTTACGCATTGCGGGATGTAACAGCCACCGTTGAGTCAATTCCCTTAATCGCCGGAAGCATCATGAGCAAAAAGCTGGCTGAAGGCATCGATGCGCTGGTTCTGGATGTAAAGTTCGGATCAGGTGCATTCATGAAAAAACATGAGGATGCTGCCAGGCTTGCAGAAACACTGGTTGGCATTGGAGAGAAGTTCGGCAAAGAAACCATTGCCTACCTCACAAATATGGAACAGCCGCTCGGATATGCCGTAGGCAACTGGCTTGAAGTAAAAGAGAGCATCGACTGCCTGAGGGGCGGCGGGCCTGACGATGTGATGGAAATAACCCACCTGCTGGCCGGAACCATGATTTATCTCGGAAAAAAAGCGGATTCCGTTAAACAGGGAATTGAGATGAGCCACAAGTCAGTAGAAATTGGATCTGCTTTTCAAAAATGGGTGGATATTGTTGAAGAACAAGGCGGGGATTCCTCCGTTATACTGGAACCGGAACGGTTTAAACAAGCCGGGATTTCAGAACCGGTAATTGCCAAAGAATCCGGGTTTGTAGTTACAATGGATGCCTTTGCCCTTGGCATGGCTTCGGTTGAGCTTGGCGCCGGCAGAAAAGCCAAGGAAGATGATGTGGATCCCGCTGCAGGCTTCATACTGCACAAAAAAATCGGTGATAAGGT
>SLPZ01000135.1 GCA_007131725.1 Balneolaceae bacterium | reverse complement strand
GCCGGGCGGGCGTGCAAACCAGCTTCATTTTTTACGGTAACTTTTTGTGAAACCATACGATATTTTAAAGTTACAAAATGAAAATCAAATTATGGGGTGTAAACCGTCAATCATACCAGCTTATAGAAATCATCTGCGGTTTGATATTCGGGAAAGAGAAAAAACTACAAAAAATAAGGCAATATTTTAGCCCGGTGTTTAAAAAATCTGAAACATGATTGCATTTGCTATAGAGATGAAAATACTGTACAAAACAGCCCACCAAAATCCTTTTATTTTGAAGCCGTCAACCAATTTATCTATAAGCATCAAAATCCAGGCGTTAATAACCAAAATAAAAAGGCCAAGTGTAATTATGGTAAGTGGCAATGTGAAAAGCACAATCAGCGGCTTTATAAAAGTATTGATGAGGGCAAGCAGAATAGCAACGCCAATGGCCGTCCAGAAACTTTTAATTTCTACCCCTTCTAACAGGTAGGCTCCAATAAAAATGATGATGCTATTAATAAGAAGAGTGGTTAACATATCGCAATCAATTATTTTGTGGTTTATTAGCAATACGTACAAATCGTAATAAAGTTCACTTTATGGTAATCAAACATTTCTCCAATTTTGAAGATCTGACTCCTGCAGATCTATACAATCTGCTGAAACTTCGGCAGGATGTTTTTATCATCGAACAAGATTGCATTTATGAGGATATTGACGGCCTTGATATAAAATCTGAACATGTACTGATATATCATGGTGAACAAAAGCTTGCAGCATATGCAAGAATTGTTCCGGCCGGCCTTAAGTTTGATGAAATTTCAATTGGCAGAATTGTTGTAAATCCCGAAATGAGGAAAATGGGATTAGGAAAACTTCTGATGAGAAAAATTCTCGAAATGCTTAAAAACAGAAATGTTAAGCATATTAAAATTGAAGCCCAGGTTTATTTAGAGAATTTTTATCAGCCGTTTGGTTTTAAAAAAGTATCTGAACCATTCGACCTGGATGGTATTCCGCATATCGAAATGTCTTTGAAATTTTAAATCCCCTTTCAAGCGAAAAGGCGACAGAGTTATGCAGTTTCGGCATGCTGCTTAAAATTAAACAGGATAAGATTAAAATAAGCCGTGCTAATGGAAGTTTATCCGGTAAATGCCACAATCATAATAACGATGATCAGAGCAACCTTAAATAGAACCGCTTTCCACTTTTTCATCAGAGAGTGCCGTTTGGTAGATTTGTAAGTTGAGCTGACTGTAGACGAAATATGTGTGGCAAAAGTTATCCACACATCTGTATTTAATGGAAAGTAAATAAATAAATGGACAGATGCATTTAATTAAATTCATTTAATGCAATTTTTTATTAAACATTGAAGCATTTCTATTGAATCAAACTCAGGTTATTCACATTTCAATGAATTGATTTGTGCTGCAACCTTCTTGAATTGCCTACTACATTTACCGAACTCATTGCCATTGCAGCTTCTGCCAGAACGGGATGCATCCACCCGATCATTGCCACCGGAATCATCACCACATTGTAGAAAAATGCCCAGAATAAATTTTGGCGAATCTTTTTGAAGGTTTCCCTGCTCAAATTCAGGGCTTTTATGATGCCGTGGGGATTACCATCAACCAGAATAATTGCGCCCGATTCAATTGCTATGTCGGTTCCGGTTCCAAAAGCTATTCCCACATCGGCCTGGGTTAATGCAGGCGCATCGTTGATGCCGTCTCCAACCATAGCTACAATTTCACCTTCATCCTGCAGGCTTTTAATGGCCTCAGCTTTTTGATCTGGCTTAACACCGGCAAGTACTCTCTCAATTCCAATTTGGTTAGCAATCCGCTCGGCCGCCTCCTGCTGGTCTCCGGTCAGCATCACAGTTTTATATCCCATTTGATGGACTTTTTTTACCATATCGGGGGTTTGGGACTTTACCGTATCCGTGATTCCGGCTAAACCAAGAATTTCTTCATCAACAGAAAAGAAAATTGCAGTCAATCCTTTTGCTGTCAATTCACGATAGGATTTATCAGTCTGCCCGTTTTTTTGAATAGAGAATTTTTCCATCAATTCGGCATTACCGGCGAGAACGTTCTTGCCTTCGATTACACCTTTCACACCCATTCCGGTGAACGACTGAAAATCAGAAACTTCTGAATAATCTTTCAATTTTGTAAAATTTGTAATGGCACGACTCAGCGGATGCTCCGATAAGTTTTCAAGCGATCCAATATATTTTTTCAGTTCATCATCATCACCAAACGATTTCCACTCAACAACTTCGGGCTCACCTTTTGTCAAAGTTCCGGTTTTATCAAATACAAAAGTGGTGACCTCATCCAGCCGTTGAATGGCTTCTCCCCTCCGGATCAAAATGCCGTTTTCGGCTCCCATCCCGGAGCCTACCATCAGCGCTGTGGGTGTAGCAAGGCCAAGTGCACAGGGACAAGCGATCACCAAAACTGCCAGTGCGGCAAAAAAGGCCTGGCTTGCCGGTTCAAGATCACTAATAATCCAGGGAATGAAGGGGTCAGCCCAAACCAGCAGCGGGTGCAATACTTCCGGAAACAACCACCAAAAAAGAAATGTAATTGCAGCAAGTATTAAAATAATCGGCACAAAAATCGCTGTAACGCGATCGGCAAAATCCTGAATCGGAATTTTTGAGCCCTGTGCTTCTTCCACAAGTTTGATCACACGGTTCAAAAACGTATTCTCTCCAACTTCTTTTACCTGTACACGAAGGCTGCCCTCAATATTGATCGTACCACCAATTACCTCTTCACCCTTTTCACGCAAAACCGGCATCGACTCCCCGGTCACCATCGCCTCATCCACCGAACCTTTGCCATCAACGACGGTGCCGTCTGTCGGAATTTTCTCACCCGGGCGCACGATCATTACGTCACCCACTTTCAGATCATTGACCGGAATTTCCTGTTCAACACCATTTTTTATAATTCGAGCAGTTTTAGCTTCAAGCGTCAGCAGCCTGGTAATAGCCTCGGATGCCCTGCCTCTGGCTTTGGTTTCTACGTATCGCCCGGTAAGGTGGAAAGCCATAATCATGGCAGCAATTCCCGCGAAACTGTAGAATTGAGACTGAATCAAACCTAATTCGTAGCCAAGTGCCACAAAGCCCGTGATGATTGAAGCAATGGTACCCAACGCAATCAGCACATCCATATTTGGCGTGAGTACACGGGCTGATTTGAGAGCGCTGACAATCGTAGTGTATCCAGGGCCAAAAATCACATATCCTGCGCCGGCCGTCATGGCGATTTCCATTACCAGGTGCGAAGTAAGATGGATGCCAAGCACCATGTCCACGAACATCCAGATCATGAGTGGCGCCGTAACAATCCAGCTTCGGATAATTTTTTTACGGGCATCCTCAAGTTTTTTTTTATCCCGCTCCCGCTTCTCTTCTAATTGGTTGGGCTTATCAGAGTCTTTTTTTTTAACAGAGTATCCCGCTTGCTCCACCATTTCCTCAACATCATCGGTGGAAACCGCCTTTTCGTCCATTTCAACAACAGCCTGTTCTGTAGCCAAATTCACGGATACCTGGTGCACTCCCTCAACCTGGCGGATTGCTTTTTCGACGGAACTTACACAACCGGCGCAGTGCATACCCTCAATTGTGAATGTTATTTTGGAGAGATCCGGCGCCTTCAATTCAAATCCGGCTGATTCCACAGCTTTAGTCAACTCTTCAACGGGTACATCTCCATTTTCAAATTCCACAACTGCTTTTTCGGTGGTGAGTTGTACATCAGCAGATTTTACGCCCGGTACATTTTCAAGTACCTTTTGTACGGAATTGGAACATCCCGCACAGTGCATTCCATAGATGTTAAAAGTCTTCTTCATAAATAAATGCTTTTTATATTTTTAGAGTGAAATTCTAACCATATTTTGAAAAGTAATCTCACATGAAGAAAGGTAAAAAACCGTAGAGGATTGATGATTACACGACAAACAGAATGATGTGTAAAACTTTTGGATTATATCGTATCGATTGTCTTTCTCTCTCTTTTTTGACTTTTGAGATATTCCGTTACGGTTTTTCCCGTGGTTTTCTTGAATTGGTTTGAAAGATACTGAACGCTGCTGTACTTCAGTTTCCAGGCAATTTCACTGAGGGTAAACTTTTTAAATTCAAGCAGTTCTTTTACTCTCTCAATTTTCAGTTCAATCAGGTAACTTTCAATGGTTTTGCCGGTTTTATCGGAGAAAATTTTGCTCAGGTACGAGTAGTTGTAATGGGTATTTTGAGATACAAATACAGAGAGTTTTTGAGGGTTATCCTCCTGTTCAAGATGATTCAAATAGTTGATTAATGCAGATTTTACCAGGTTTGTTATTTCAGTTTCCCGGTCAAAAATCAGCTCGAACCCTCTTGACTTTAATTTATTCTGAAGTTCGTTCAGTTCATCCGGAGTCAGTTTTCTGTCCAGTTCAACTGTGCCCAATTCCACATATTCGGCAGGCAGGCCCATCTCTTTCATGATGCCTTCCACGGCCTCAATGCATCTCGGGCAAACCATATTGCTGATACCTAATTTCATACTCAAACCATCAGAAAATTATGCTTGTCATATCTATTCAACAGTCACACTTTTGGCAAGATTCCTGGGCTGATCTACATTGCAGCCTCTGTTCACAGCAATATAATAAGAGAGAAGCTGTAACGGAATCACCGTTAATAACGGAGAAAAACAGTCTTTCGTGGATGGAATGGAAATATGAAATTCTGACAAATCTTCCACATCGCTGTTTTCATCATTCATGATGGAAATAATCCTGCCTTTCCTGGCTTTCACCTCTTCGATGTTAGAGATCATTTTATCATTTGTATGATCGGTGGCGGCAATCACAACTACGGGCATCATTTCATCGATCAGGGCAATGGGTCCGTGTTTCATTTCTGCGGCCGGGTAACCTTCGGCGTGAATGTACGAGATTTCTTTCAGTTTTAGTGCACCTTCGAGCGCCACCGGGAAATTGTAGCTTCGTCCGAGATAAAGAAAGTTGGGAGCATAGGTAAAAAGACCTGAAATCTTGCGAACCGGTTCGTCGATATGTTCAAGAATATATTCAACTTTTGAAGGAATCTTGGCCAGTTCTTTTGTGTACATCAGCATCTGTTCCTGTCTCAATACGCCTTTTCTTTTGCCAACCGCCAGTGCCATCATCATTAAAACCACCACCTGTGCTGTAAATGCTTTGGTTGATGCCACCCCGATTTCCGGCCCGGCATGGGTAAACACGCCTGCATCGGTTTCCCGCGAGATGGTTGATCCCACCACGTTGCAGATACCAAGCGTGAGCGCTCCCCTCCTTTTGGCTTCGCGAAGTGCCGCAAGTGTATCGGCCGTTTCACCGCTCTGTGATATCACCAGCAGTGCATCGCCCTTTCCAATCAGCGGGTCGCGATACCTGAATTCAGAAGCATACTCCACCTCTACGGGTGTCTTGGCCAGATATTCAAACAGATATTCACCGACAAGGCCGGAATGCCAGCTCGTTCCGCAAGCGGCAATAACAATTCGCCGGGCATTCACCAGCTCATCCAGCACATCTTCGATGCCTCCCAGTTGGATGGCGCCGTTGTCAGGATTCACCCGACCCCTCATGCAATCGGCGATGGAGCGCGGCTGCTCGAAAATTTCTTTAAGCATAAAGTGCGGATAGCCCGCTTTTTCGATGGCATCCAAGCTGATGGCAAGCTCGTGCACTTCTTTGGTCAATGCCACATCATCGATGGTTTTTACTTCATAGTTATCTTTAGTCACGATCGCCATCTCACCGTCATCCAGGTAAATTACTTTGTTGGTGTATTCTACAATCGGCGATGCGTCGGATGCGATGAACATTTCATCATCCCCGATTCCCAAAAGCAGCGGCGAGCCTTTTCGGGCGATAAAAATTCTGTCGGGACGGTCGGTGTGTACAATGGCCAGACCGTAAGTTCCTACAATCTGTTTCAAGGCAAGGCGAATGGCCTCTTCAAAAGTAACTCCTTTCGATGTGGTATAGATCTCCTCCAGAAGCTGTGCTGCCACTTCGGTATCAGTCTGGCTTTGAAACGTACGGCCACGTTCTATTAACTGCTTTTTCAGAGATGTATAATTTTCGATAATGCCATTGTGCACAACGGCAATTTTTCCCGATTCACTTAGGTGAGGATGCGAGTTTACGTCATTCGGTTCACCGTGAGTTGCCCATCTGGTGTGCCCGATTCCAATAGTTCCTGCAAGGGCATTCTGCTTCAGCATTTTGCCGAGCTTTTCAACTTTTCCTTTACCTTTGCAATATTTAAGTCCGCCATTTATTAATACAATTCCGGCTGAATCGTACCCCCTGTACTCAAGTCTCTTTAGCCCTTTTAACAAAATTTGCGATGCATCTCTGTCACCTACATAACCAACTATTCCACACATACTGATTTATTTTATTGTATTTTTACAATCGCTAAATGTACAAACTTTGATGAATAAAAGAATCAATTCCTTAAGATGAAATCAAATTGCTGTTTTTTTGAAGATCAATACCTCGAAAATTTTCATCCGCT
>SLPZ01000077.1 GCA_007131725.1 Balneolaceae bacterium | reverse complement strand
TTGTCGGGGTTAACCCCGACATTGAAACCAGTAAGGGTTCATTCTTTAATAAATACTCATAAACCTTTGTGTTTCAATGTCGGCCCGCAGGGCAAAAAAGGTCTAACGACTTTTTTGGGTTGAAGTTTCTTCACATGCCGGTATAAGTCAAACCAAGTCCATGAATTCACTATGTAAGTCACCGATGGGGGTAATATCAAGCTCCGATAGGAGCGGACGATATTATGGCAAAGCTATCCCTTTTCGGGGTAAACCCGGACAAGTGAGGGCTGAAAACGCCATTGCGTTAGATCCCGAGCGCACTCCTGGGGTTAGCGAAGCAACCAAAAAATCCCGAAGCAAGAAATGAAGAAAAGTCAACAAACAGCATCGAAGGGATTGGGCATGGTTTGCTGAATGCAGAAAGCCCATAGCTGTTATTCGGATCAGAGGTCTATCGAATTTGGGTCAAGCAATGCACAAAACAAGAGAGAGAGTCATCTATCGAATTTTGGACAGGATACATATCCAATGTCATGACAACAAAAGTTTTGCGGGTTGGTGCCAAGACTCAAAAAATCTCCTTTTCCTGAATAAATTTAACATGGCTGAGCACTAATCAGGAAGATGAAGCCGTCAGACGAGGCAATTTACGGATTCAAACCCATCAAATCCTCTTTTACAAACTCCCGGCCTTTGCGGATCAGCTCTCCGTCCAGGTACACATCGGCGCCGATGCAAACCAAATCCCAGTGGATGTTGCTCGAGTTGCCGTTTGGGGCAATGGCGTAATCTTTTCCGAGCGTGAGATGGTTGGAACCATAGATCTTTTCATCAAAAAGAATGTCGTACATCGGGTTTTTAATGGCCGTATTCAATCCGAAGCTGAATTCACCAAAACGACGGGCGCCTTCATCCGTATCCAGGATTTCTTCCAGGGCAGGATTGTTGGAGGAATCGAAATCAACCACTTCGCCGTCTTTCACCTTCAGCTTTACAAATTCGAACGGCTTGCCCTGGTACACTGATGGCGCATAAGTAATCTCGCCGTTCACCGAATCAATAATGGGAGATGAGAAGAGTTCGCCATCTGGGATGTTACGCTTGCCGTAGCAGGGAATCCAGTTCTGGCCCTGCACCGAAAATTCGATGTCGGTGCCATCACCTTTCAGGCGTACCATATCGGCTTGCCGCAGCATCGATTCAAGCGGCTCCATGGCTTTTTGCAATTTATTGTAGTCCATCAGGCAGGCATCGTAATAAAAATTCCGGAAGGTTTCGGTAGGCATTTTGGCATTCATAGCAAAAGCCGCCGAGGGATAGCGCAGAACCACCCATTTTGTGTGTTCAACGCGTTCTTTAAAATGCACAGGGTTCAGAAATTCTTTTGAATAGGCGTCGTTTGCCTGCCTGGGAACACCGGAATTTTCATAAATATTTTCACTGGCACGGATGCCGATAAATGCATCCATCTGTTTCATAAGCGGCAGCTGATCTGCCTCAGCCTGATTTTTCCAGAATCCTTCGTCACCCTGCTCCAGTAACAGACGGTTAATTTCGGAATCTTCCAGTTTGATAAAAGGGTGAGCTCCCAGTTCTCTCACCTGTTCGGCCAGTGCCCGCACAAGGCCGATTCCATTCAGCCCAATGAGCTGTATCATCACATTTTCATCGGGCTGAAGTTCGACGCTGTGAATCAAAAGCTGACGCGTAAGTTGTTGGTCATTAGTTGTGTACATGAGTTACGAAGTCGGGTTTAGTTCAATGATTTGATCACAAAGATCCAGTTCTTCTTTCAGATTTGATGCCAGCAGAACCATCGACTGCGGATTGCGATACTGATCCACCATCGATTTTACAGCCTCTTTACCCCCGCTGTCAAGGTTTGAACCGGGTTCATCCAGCATCAAAATTCGCGGTTGATGAATCATTGCCGCTGCCAGTTTAATGCGCTGCCGCTGACCGGTTGAAAGAGAGCCAAAATATTGATCCGTAAATCCGCCTGCATCAAACCGGTTCAGGATATCGCCGATAGAGGAGCCGTTCAGGGGTTTATTTCTGATGTCCATCACAAATTGCAGATTTTCAAACACAGTAAGTTCTTCGTAAAGTTCAACGTATGGAGCCACGAAACCCACCGAATGTTTTACAGACTGTTTTTTCACCGGCTCTTTATCAATTGTCCATTCAACGGTACCGGACGAGGGTTTCAGCAAACCGGCAATACACTTTATGAGTGTGGTTTTACCGGAGCCATTTGGCCCGGCAATTCCCAAAACGGATGATGTTACGGTAAAACTGAGGTCAGCAAAAACTCTTTTGGTTTCGAAATGCTTAGCCAGTGATGTAACTGTTAAACCAATCATGAGGGTAAAGGTAGGCTGAGCATCACCAAAAAAAAAGAAATTTTATGGTGTATCTCCATTTTCTAAGAAATAGGAAAAGGATTAACTTACCGTAGATTTTTAATCACACAGATAATTGAAAAAACTATCTTATTTGCATCATATGGAGAATATTGTCCGATCAATTTCCACTGCCTTTCTTGAAAAACTGCCAACCGAAAACGAATTTTATCAACCCAAAGATTTTACAGAAGCCGGGTTTCCGGATTTTTTGACGCAGAGAATTACTTCAGAAATAGAGGAGAGAATGCTCAGGTCTGCCGAAATTGCAGTTTCAGACTGGATTGATCTTGATTCTGATATCGGAAGTGAGGCGTGGCAGCAGTTTCTGAATTCGGTAAAAAAAGACCTGAAGCTGCCCGTGCATGCGGCAGGAGAAGTTATCACCCGTTCTGTGGAAAACTGTTTGAAGCTTGCCGTTCAACCACGAAAAACCGTGCCTGCACTGCTTTTTGGCGGAAAAAAAGAGATCGGATTTCGGGAATTGAAAAACAGAGTTGCGGCCATTACCGTAAACAGCCATCTGGCCTATGCCATTGTGCGATATATGGAAAAACGGGAATTGGAAACCCTCACCATCGATAAAGCCAAAACGGTTGTGAACAAGATTGATCAAAAATTGGTATCGGATTATAATCCGCTTAATTGGCTCGAAATATTGAAGCCGGTTTATACTCTTGCCGGGCCATCGGTTGACAGCAATCTGCTTCGCATCTTTTTTGAAGAGAAAGAGAAACACAGTGCGGCAAAAAAATTCGATCTTCTCGAAAAAACTATAGAAGAAACTGAATTTATTGAAGTAATGAGTTCTGCCGATCTTCTTGAAATTGAAGGATACACCGATTACCAGCAACAGCTTTTTGAGGAGACCGAAGAAGAGACGGATTCAGATATAGAAACGGATGATGAGCCTGAATTAAAATCAGATCAAACCGAAGAAGAGGAAACCGATACCACTGAAGAAGCTGACGACCTGAATGAGCTGTTCAAAACAGAACAGGAAGATGAATCTGCGGAAGAGACTCCTGTTGATGCAGATGCGGAAGAAGAATTAGAAACGAAAGCTGAAATTTTTGAAGAGAGTGAAGTTGATGATGAAGTTGAGGATGTAATTGCAGAAGAGGAGCCTGAGGAAGAAGAGGAAGATGATGAATCTCTGAATCGTTTGTTTGCACATGCTGATTCAGATATTGCAAAAGAAGAGGTGGAAGAGGATGAAGGTGTTCCGTTTGAACCGGACGAAGAGATTGCCGAAACCGATGAAGATGATGAGCCATCGGCTGAAGAACCTGAGAAGAAAACTTCAGGTGAAGAGAATGAAAGTGAGTCTGATGTGATTGAGGAGCCGGTTCAAACTGATGAAGAGATTTTTGAAGAAGACACTGAAAATGTATCTGAATCAGTGGAGACGGAGAGTGAGGAAGTCGCAGACGAAGAAGACGAAAATGTGCCGCTGTTAAATCGGTTTATGTTTGATGACAGCCCGGATGAAGAAGAAGAGGACGAAAACCAAACCAGGGATTCCATCTATTCTGAATTGAACCTTGTGAGAGAAGACCGAGAGGAAATGACCCTTCGGGACTTATTCAGCCAGGAGCCGGATGAAGAAGATAGCGACACGGAAGATGATGCCGAAATGTGGGTCAGCGAAGACGATGATGATGACGAGGATCACGAATCCGAAGATTCCCGGGCCGGACTTTGGGCAAATAATGTTTTCGAGGAAGAGGATGATGAGGAGTCAGAGCCGGAAGAGGAGATTTCGCCACCATTTGTAGCCGATGAGGACGAGCACGAAGATTATGACGATGCTGATGTTACAGATGATGTGCCGATGTGGAAATCGTTTCTGGAACGCGAGGACACCGATGACGAACCCGGATTCCGGTTTGATGATGATGAATCAGAAGATAAATATGAAGATAAAGCTGAAGAAGAAGTACCGGACGAAAAAGTTTTGGATGAAGAAGAACTGGACGAGGATGGATTTATTGAAGAACCGATTTTTGATCTGACACGCGATGGATCGGAAGAAGAAATAAGCCGGATAGCAAACTGGATGAAGGATGAGGAAGACAAATTTATTGAAGAAATTTTTGGCAATTCAGAGGCAGCTTATGAGCAGGCTCTTGCTGAAATCGAAAATTTTGAAAAATGGAAAAATGCATCCAAGTTCATTGAGCGGGAAATTTTTTCAAGAAACCGGATAGATGTGTACGATGAAATTGCCGTTGATTTTACCGACCGGCTCCACACCTACTTCCTGGAATACAAATCCTAAACAGACCGGATTACCTTGCTTATGGCTGAAAACAAAAAAGCTGAAGAACTTCGCAATCTCAGAGAACAGGCTAAACTGGGCGGCGGGGAGGATCGGATCAAAAAACAGCATGATAAAGGAAAACTGACGGCCCGGGAGAGAATAGAACTTCTTGCAGATAAGGGGACATTTGAGGAGATTGACGCATTTGTTACCCACCGGAGCACGGCATTCGGCCTGGATGAGAAAAAAATTATGGGTGATGGTGTGGTAACCGGTTTTGCCAAAATTAACGGACGGCCCGTCTATCTTTTCAGCCAGGATTTCACCGTTTTTGGAGGCTCGCTCTCCGAAACTCATGCCGAAAAGATCTGCAAAATTATGGATCTGGCTATGAAAAACGGAGTTCCGGTTATCGGACTGAACGACTCCGGCGGGGCACGCATCCAGGAAGGGGTAAGTTCGCTGGGTGGATATGCCGAAGTTTTCTGGCGAAATTCGATGGCATCGGGTTTGGTGCCTCAGATTTCAGCAGTGATGGGCCCCTGTGCCGGCGGCGCTGTGTACAGCCCGGCTCTCACCGATTTTGTCTATATGGTGAAGGGCACAAGCTACATGTTCGTAACCGGCCCGAATGTGGTTAAAACGGTGACTCACGAAGAGGTCACCTCCGAAGAACTTGGCGGCGCTGCGGCACATGCCACCAAATCGGGAGTGGCTCATTTCACGATGGACAACGATGCCGTCTGTCTTCAAAGTATCCGGAAACTGATTTCCTATATTCCGCAAAATTGCGAGGAAAAAGTGCCGTTGCAGCCGGCCAAAGATCCGGATTCTGCTAAAGCATCGGCACTGGATGAACTGGTTCCCCACAACCCCAACAAACCCTATGATATTAAAGATGCCATTAACGGGGTGATGGACAAAGGCTCCTTTTACGAAGTGCACGAGCATTATGCCGACAACCTCGTGGTTGGCTTTGCGCGTCTCGATGGCCGGGCGGTGGGTATTGTGGCCAATCAGCCATTGTCATTAGCCGGTGTTTTGGATATCGATGCTTCCGTAAAAGGGGCGAGATTTGTGCGTTTTTGCGATGCCTTCAATATACCGCTGGTAGTTTTTGAAGATGTGCCGGGTTTTTTGCCGGGAACTGACCAGGAGTGGAGAGGCATCATCAAACACGGCGCTAAGCTGCTATATGCATTTTGTGAGGCAACCGTTCCTAAAATGACCGTTATCACCCGAAAAGCTTATGGCGGTGCGTATGATGTGATGAACTCCAAGCATATCCGCGCCGATTATAACATCGCCTGGCCTACCGCCGAGATTGCCGTGATGGGGCCGAAGGGTGCGGTTGAGATTATTTTCCGCCGCGAAATTATGAAGTCTGACAATCCTGAACAAAAGAAGAAAATATTGGAAGAGGAATATAAAGAGGAATTTGCCAACCCTTATCGTGCTGCCACCCGCGGATTTATTGATGATGTGGTACTGCCCTCCGAAACCCGGCAAAAACTAATCCGGGCTTTTGAGCTTTGCCAGAATAAGGTTGATTCAGTGCCCAGGAAAAAGCATGACAATCTACCTTTGTGAAATGTGAGTTGTTATAAAGCATCGGGAACGCTTCTGTCAAAGGCACGCCTTGGGCAAAGGTCACTTTTCACATACTAAATAGATACATAAAATTATTTCAACAACTTGTTGTTGCCTTTTCTGATAAAAACTTTGTGAGTTTATTTACAATGTACCATATTGATAAGATACAGTGAAAACTGGTGTGTTTCTGCTTTCACAATAGCATTGCTAAGAAATCTCAAATGACTAACTGCCATAACCATAACCACGACTTTGATGACCGCCACTGGATAGAAAATATCCGGATGGGGGATGATGAATCGTTTGAATTCCTGTTTAAAAAGTATTATTTCCCATTGGCTCGATTTGCCTGGCG
>SLPZ01000108.1 GCA_007131725.1 Balneolaceae bacterium | reverse complement strand
CCAAAAATATTAATAGCCACCACAGTCGCAATACCTACGATAATGGTTACCAAAATTACGAGTAATAGTTGTTGTTGACCCATTGTTGTTCACCTATTGGTTTGTTAATGTTTGTGTCTTGGGTTTCTTTTTTGTTTAAAAAAGTTCAGAAAAGCCGGCTCTGTTCAGATAAAAATACCCGGGAAGCGGTAGTTTTTACATGTTTTCAGTAAAACCGTGCACCCTGTAAATATTAATATTATCTAATTATCGCCAACTTTCTTACAGTCAATATATTAAGATTTGTTAATATTCAAAAATTATTTTCATCTTTTTTTTACGAAGTGCTGAAAAAGCCTGTATAAATAGCTCTAAACGCAAATATGAACTCATTCGAATTAAAAAACAACTGTAATTTATTATCTAAGAGTTATCTTTTTGCGCGGCAGTTGGAAACCCTCTGCTTATACTGTCATCCATGCCGTCACGTCCGTCATCCAATTCTCGTCAGGCCGCTTACTGCGGTCAGGCAAATTGCTGCCATCCTCGTCAGACCGCTCCGCGTGGTCAGACGAATGGTGGGGATTGTATCTCATTCAAGGGAATTCGTCAGACGAACTACTTTTGCAAAATTGCTTCCTTTAATTGGGAAAATGTATTGGTAATGGGTTATTACTTTTAATTATTCGTCAGACGAACTTCTTGTGTACAATGGCTTCCTTTAATTGGGAAAGTGTATTGGTAATGAGTTGTAGCTTTTATTTACTCGTCAGACGAAGATACTTGCCAAAAAATATAAAATCCTGAATTCATGGTAAATCCATTATATTGATGAATGTAAGGCATCCATTCCATCAAATCAGAATTATTCAAAAAGAATTGCAATGGTAACGGTAATAAAAAAAGGCAGTTCCGCAAAAAAGGTGCTCGAAAAAGTGGAGAAGCTCAAAAAGGATAAAGAAAATAAAGGCATATCCCGTTTGTGTGGTAATACTAAGCTCAAATCAGATCCATTAAAGCTGCAAAAACAGTGGCGGTATGAGTGGAAATAGTTTTGTTTTAGATACGAATATCATACTCTACTATTTATTGGTTAATGATACCCTGACACCACGTCTTGAAGAAAATGTGCTGATATCATTTTCGACGAAAAATAAACTTTACATTACATCATCCCTGCCAAACCCGTCATCCTGAATTCTATGATTAAAAAGATAATGATTGCGGGCCCCACGGCATCAGGCAAAACCGGGTTGGCTATTCAACTGGCCCAGAAAATGAATGCAGAAATAGTTTCTGTGGATTCGAGACAGTGCTATCGCCTGCTGGATATTGGCACCGCTAAGCCGACTCCTGAAGAGCTCAAAGCTGTTCCACATCACAATATCTCTGTTCTTAATCCGGATGAAGAAGACACCGTGGCCGATTTTAAAAAAAGGGCGGATGCATACACCTCAGATATTCTTTCACGCGAAAAAAAAGTGATTTACTGCGGCGGCAGTACCCTTCATTTGCAGTCATTGATCAAACCGCTTGATGATATTCCACCGGCGGATTTCAAAAATGTAAAAAAACTTCAGAACGTAGCAGATACGGATGGGGTGGAGGTGCTATTTGAGCAACTGAAGAAGGTTGATCCGGAATATGCTGATAAAATGGATGGGCTAAACCGGCAGCGGATTATCCGGGCACTGGACGTCTGGCAACAAACAGGAAAGCCGTTCAGCAGCTTTCACAGCGATAAACCCGCCAAGCCACCGGAAGATATGCTGGTTTTTGCGTTGAATTGGCCCCGGCCGAAACTGCATCAGCGAATATCAGAGCGTACCGACCGGATGTTTGAAACTGGGTTTCTTGAAGAAGTAAAAAAAATACTTGAGATGGGATATCACCCCGGACTGCAGTCGCTTAAAACCGTGGGATACAGGCAGGCTATTCAGTTTTTGAACGGTGAAATTTCAGAAGATCAGATGGTGAAAGATATCAAAACGGCAACCCGCAGATATGCCAAGCGGCAAATCACCTGGCTGAGGCGCTGGCCGTTTGTCACCTGGCTGGATATGGAAAAGCTAAGCAATGAAGATGCCGTTGAACGAATTATCTGTGAATTTTAAAACGTACGCCGGACAGCTTGTCCGGCCTGGAAAGCCGTTGAAAATTTGGATGATGTGATGAGGATGATAATGTTTGGATTGAAAGAGCTGTGGTTTTTTGCAGAATTTTTGAGTAACGGGCAGGCTCAACTACGTTAAAACTTCGTAGAGTAAACTGCCCGTTGTACGGTAAATTATTTGATAGATCACAGGTAGCAGCTAAGCTTCATAACCGTTAACTTACAAGCTTAAAATCAATCGGAAATAATATATGTACAAAGCAAAAGTTTATATAACACTCAGAAAATCTATTCTTGACCCAAAAGGAAAGGCGGCATACCAGGCCCTCCAAAACCTGGGGCTGACGGAAGTTAAAGATGTTCGAATAGGAAAATTTATTGAAATAAATATTGATGCCGATTCTGAGGAAAAAGCCTTTGAACTTGCTGAAACGGCCTGCACCAAATTACTTGCAAATGAGGTGATGGAAGATTTCAGAATCGAAATTGAATAAACATATTTCATGAACAAGCTGAAATCTGAACATATCAAACTGATGAACGATAGCGGTCAGACGAAGCCCAAGAAAGCACCTGAGGTTGAAGTTGAGGTGCTTGAAAAAGAAAAAGAAGAGGTTGATAAGCCCTGGAAGGTTATTCTTTTTGATGATGATATCCACACATTCGATGAGGTGATCCATCAACTGATAAAAGCACTTGGCTGCAGCAGAATTAAAGCCGAAGAATTGACCTACAAGGTGCACTTCGAAGGCAAAGCCGTGGTTTTTGAAGGAAGTTTTGAGGAATGCCTGAAAATCAACTCTGTACTTCAGGAAATTCAGTTAATTACAGAAATAAAAGGATAAAACACGTGTCAAAGAAAATAGGAGTTATAGTTTTTCCCGGTTCCAACTGCGACCATGATGCCTACCATGCCATGAAGCATGTGATGAATGCAGAAACGAAATTTTTATGGCATAAAGATACAGACCTGAGCGGCATCGACCTGTTGATTGTGCCGGGTGGATTTTCTTATGGTGATTACCTGAGGTCGGGAGCCATTGCCCGTTTTTCTCCAATCATGAATGCCGTACAGAAATATGTAAAACAAGGCAGTCCGGTTCTGGGTATTTGCAACGGCTTTCAGATTTTGCTCGAAGCCAACCTGCTTCCCGGAGCGATGCTTCACAACGAAAAATTGCGGTTTGTCTGTAAAAATGTTCATATCAGGGTTGAAAGTACACGCTCACCATTTACGGCAGGTTTAAAAACCGGACAGGTGCTTAATGTACCGGTGTCCCACGGAGAGGGTAACTATTTTATTGATGATGAGGGCCTGAAAAAGCTGGAAGATCACGATCAGATTGCTTTTCGTTATTGCAATGAACAGGGAGAAATTACAGAGGAGTCTAACTTTAACGGATCGGTTTCAGCCATTGCGGGCATCACTAATGAAGCAGGAAATGTGTTGGGCATGATGCCACATCCCGAGCGTGCAATGGAGGATATTCTTGGATCTACTGATGGAATCCCGTTTTTTCAGTCGATGTTTAATGAGCTTGAAATTGCCTGAAGGATGAATTTCGAGCTGCTAAAAAAGATTGTGAAAACACCGGGTGCGCCCGGCTATGAAACCCCGATTCGTGACCTCATCCACAAAGAACTGGTAAACTGTGTTGATGAAGTAAAGGCCGATCGAATGGGCAACCTGATTGCCCGGAAAAAAGGAAAAGGCCTGAAAGTGATGTTTGCCGCCCATATGGATGAAATTTCCCTTATCACCACAAAAGTTGATAAAAACGGATTTCTAAGGTTTTCAACTCTGGGTGGTTTTGATGCCGAAACCCTTATATCACAGCGGGTAATTGTTCACGGAAAAGAAGATCTTCCCGGAGTTATAGGCAGCAAGCCGGTTCATATTCAAACCGATGAAGAGAAAAAAAGCAAAACCAGGCTGAATAACCTGTTTATTGATGTAGGACTGAAAGAAGAGCAGGTAAAAAACCTGGTGCCTGATGGAACACCGGTTACCCGAGAACGGCATCTCATCAGCATGGGTGATTGTGTCACTTCAAAATCTTTGGATAATCGCATTTCTGTTTACATACTGCTGGAAGCGTTGCTGGCACAGACTGAATCGGATGCCGATATTTATGCCGTTTTTACCGTTCAGGAAGAAGTTGGGATAAGAGGGGCAAGGGTGGCTGCACAGGCCATACAGCCCGATATCGGAATTGCTCTGGATGTGACACTGGCCAACGATTTGCCCGGTGTATCCGATCATGAAAAATGTACAAATTTGGGTGAAGGTATAGGCATTAAAGTGATGGATAAAAGTATAATCTGTACTCCTTCACTTGTTTCATTTCTTGAAGATATTGCATCAAAAAAATCAATACCTTACCAGCGTGAGGTTCTGACGGCCGGAGGAACTGATACTTCTGCCATGCAATACCTGATGGGAATTGGCAGCCATGTAACCTCCATTTCATGCCCAACACGCTATATTCACAGTACGGTTGAAACAGTGGCCGTTTCAGATGTGAAAGCAGGCATTGACCTGACAGTTGCGTGCATGGAATCTATAAATAATTACAAATTTGAATGAGCATCGATCAACAGCATCCATTAAAACTGTACAGCAAAGAGCTTGTTAAAAGCTATCGAAAGCGGGTTGTGGTAGATAAAGTCTCCATCAATGTGCTTCAGGGAGAAATTGTTGGTTTGCTCGGGCCGAACGGAGCTGGTAAAACCACTACGTTTTATATGTTTACGGGGATTATCCGTCCGAATTCTGGCAGGGTTTTTCTGAATGAAAAGAATATCACCCGAAAGCCGATGTACCAGCGGGCCAGGATGGGGATAGGATATCTTTCACAGGAACCAAGCGTGTTCAGAAATCTGACAGTCCGCCAGAACCTGGAATCTGTTCTGGAATTTTTAAAAATACCCAGGAAAGAAATCAAAAAGCGTGCTGACCGGCTGATCGAAGAATTTGGCCTCGAAAAAGTGATAAATAACAAAGGGTACAGCTTGTCAGGCGGGGAACGCCGGCGAACTGAAATTGCCAGGGCGCTGGTAACCGATCCTAAATTTATTCTTCTTGATGAGCCTTTTGCCGGTGTAGACCCAATTGCTGTTGAAGATATTCAGCAAATAGTGGCCGACCTTAAAAACAGGAATATCGGTATTTTTATCACCGATCATAACGTGCACGAAACCCTTGCCATAACCGACAGGGCTTATCTGATGTTTGAAGGAAAAATTTTACGCGAAGGAACCGCCGAACAACTGGCTGAAGATGAAGAGGCCAAACAGCTTTACCTGGGGCGGCAATTCAAATTAGATCGATATCAAAATTAATTTCTATGAAAGAGATTACCGTAGAAGAGCTAAAACAGAAAATTGACAAGAAAGAGCCATTCACTTTTCTGGATGTCCGCGATTTGTTTGAGGCGAATATATCCAATCTCGACATCGAAAGTGTGCAGATACCGGTGAACGAGCTGAGCGAAAATATTGAAAAGCTCGATCCGCAATCCGAAATCATTGTAATGTGCAGAAGCGGAAACAGGAGTGCTACTGCCTGCGAACGTCTGGAAGAAGCCGGTTTTACAAATGTTGCCAACCTGAAAGGCGGTATCAACGAATGGGCTCGAAAAATTGATTCCAGCCTGCCTGTTTACTGAGAACGATCGGGTTTTTACTGAATATAAAAGTAGATTCTAACCCAGATAAACCGGCTCATTTTTTGAACGTGTTAGCGAAATTCCAAATCACAAATTCCAAATTCCAAACTCACTACTACATATCAGACACTGAGCTTTGGGTAATTAAATATTTGGAATTTGGTGCTTGTTATTTGAAATTTCTTGCCAGACTTGGTCAGAAGATGAAATCTAAGACTCTAAAAAGTTATGTGGTTGCCGCTATCTGGTTGAATAACTCTTCGTTGCTTTCTGTGCGTTTGATGACCTGAAGCAGCATCTGTATCGACTCTTTGGGTGATTTTTTGAGGAGAAAACGCCTCACCATATTTCGTTCTTCAAGTGAATCGGTGATAAATTTGTCCTCGTTGCGTGTGCCGGATGCTGCGATGTTGATAGACGGGAAAATGCGGTCGTTTGCAATTTCGCGGTCCAGAACCAGCTCCATGTTTCCGGTTCCTTTAAACTCTTCGAAAATCAGATCGTCCATCCTGGAGTTCGTTTCAATCAGGCAGGTTGCGATGATTGTGAGCGATCCGCCACCTTCAATTTTCCGTGCTGATCCAAAAATTTTCTTTGGAATCTCAAGTGCCCGGATATCGAGGCCGCCGGAAAGCGTGCGTCCGCTGTTGGTTTGAGCGGCGTTATAAGCTCTTCCGAGTCGTGTCAGCGAGTCGATCAGCAGTACGGCATGTTGGCCATATTCCGCTTTTCGTTTTACGTAGCCCAGCGCCATTTCAGAAATACGAACATGGCTTTCGGTAGGTTTGTCGTTCGATGAAGCAAACACCTCGGCGTCTGTTGAACGGAGAAAATCTGTAACTTCTTCAGGGCGTTCATCAACCAGCAGAATACCTGTGTGGATATCGGGATAATTTTCTGTGAGGCTGCGGGCAATTTTTTTCAAAAGCACGGTTTTTCCGGTTCTTGGCGGTGCCACAATTAATGCCCGCTGGCCGCGCCCGATGGGAGTAATCAAGTCCATCACCCGCAATTCAGTATCATCGGGCTTGTGGCCGAGTTTGATATATTCATTCGGCATGATGGGGGTTTGAAGTTCAAACCTGTTAATTCTTTGCCAATCCTGGTTTGGCTTTCCATTAATTTTTTCAATGGAATAGACATGCCGGTTGCCGCTTTGATCCTGCTCAAATTCACCCTCCATTACAAGGCCGCTTCGCAGGTCGTGATGTTTTACTTCATCAGGCTTTAAAAATGGATCTTTGGGATTATAGCTGAACTCAAAATCAATCCGTCTGATAAATCCGTATCCTTTTTCGTTGATTTCGAGAATTCCGTGATATCTGCCCCCGATTTTTGTCTGCTGATTATGATGAAATTTAGGGATAAATATATTTTTTTTAGCGCTCTTTCCTTTATTTAATTTTTTGCGCCCTTTATTTTTTCGTGAACGTGCCATGCACTATTTTTTATTGATCGTTTATTTTAGAATTTCACAGCTCTAAATGTAAAATGGCAAGAAGAGCAATATTAATGAGGATGAGTAGAGGGTAATCAGAAAAAGAAATCTGAGTGGCGCAAGTATGCCACTCAGATTAAGATAAGGAAGGAAACTGAAGATCAAAAATTACCGGACAGTTGTTGTTTCGTCTATCCAGGCGTAGCATTGGTCAACGTCAGCCCCAATATGGAAACTGTCACCTGTTTCCCAGCCCCTGAAAAACTTATCCTCTGCAGAAGGCATAACCGGCTCATAAGACTGAATACGCCTATTAACGGTCGATGCTACAGCGGGATCATTTTGTTTTGCTCTTTCCAGGTATTCAATTACCAGCCAGTAAACGGTTCTGTCATCCCGCTCGATCTGCCTGCCGGATGTACATTGCCTGATGGCTGCTGCATAAATGCTGGACATTCTGATATATGGCTGCCCCCAGCTTGAGTCTAATTGGATGGCTTGCCTTGCGTATCTTCGTGCAGTTTGTAAATCACCTTCATTTTGATGAATTTCAGATACCTCTACAAGTAAATTCTTTCTCACTTCCGGATTATCTACGATATCAAGCGCTTCATTCAGATATCTAAGAGCCAGTTGGTTTTGTCCATCGGCTTTGGCATAGTCTGCAAGCCTTCTAATATTTTCGAAAGAGGGCTCAATTTCATAGATTTTTTGAGCATATTCGATGGCTTTATCTCGTTGTCCAAGATTTTCAAACAAGGCTGCAAGTTCTGTAATGAGAGCCATGTCTTCCGGATTGTCGGCCAGCCTTGCTTCGAGAAATTCAATACGCTCTTCAGGATCAGTAAATAATCCGTCCCGAACTTCATCAATAACCTGTGCCAGTTGCGGGCCGGCCATTGGTTCTACAATTTCAATCATTTCAAGAGCAGCTTCACGATCACCTTTTGAAACATAATTGTTCAGCATTAACTGAATGTAGTATCCGTCACCGGATTGTGTCAACCGTTCCGGGTCAATTTCAAAAGCTTTTCTGTAGTCTTCGTATGCCTTATCCATTCCACCGCGGATAATACCTTGATGCTCCTGCAAAAATCTGCCCCGTCTAAAATGCCAGGTGTAATGATCTATCTCTTCTTCATCAAAGGTTTCGAATGCATCATCGAAGATTGCAAGTGCTGTATCGATGTAAGCAGAACGCATGGAGGGGTCATCCTGTTGTTTCGAAAATTCAGCATATACGTTGATCATACGCTCGAACTGCCTCGGCAGGCTGAAGCGGTTTACTCCCTGAATGGTTCTGGGCTTTTTCTCAAGCATCCACTTTCCGAACATAAGGGCCATATCATAATCACCCGTACGGTAGTTTTCGTAAAAGATGGAGTAAGCTTGAATTTCACTCATTCCATATGGCGGCTCACTCTGTGAATAAGCCTGAGATGATATTGCAAATATCAGAGCTATTGAGATTATGTACTTTTTCATGGTTCTGCTTTTGTTTTCTATGTAGTAAAATTGTTAAAAACCGTCATTTCTCTATTATTGAAAACGCTGACGTAAAAACATAAATTCTGCCATATTTAGAGAAATTTTAAAACCCCATATATTTTCTTTAACTAAATTTGATGATTCTGTTCCCCGGAACCCATAGTGGAAACTCAAATCAATGGAAGATGGAGTTCTTTGAGACATTAAGCCAATTCCTGCGTTCAAAAAAATTGTTTCAATATCTTTTCCATTAATTGACAGGTGCCCGGTATCATATGTTGCCCCGATACTATATTTCATATTCGAGAAAAAACCACCTGCCTGATCAGTTCTATACGGATGATACTGAAAGCCTAAACCTGCCCTAACTCTGTCTTTAAAATAACCTTCCTGAACCGGATTAAAACTATACTCGGCCTCGTCCCAGCGTTGAACTAAGAGTTCAGCAAGAACGTTAGTGTATCGACTTAAATTATACGTAAGTCCGGTATTAATTTCCAATGGTAACTTTACCGTGCCATTTCTGTCTGGAGAATTTTCATTCAGCTCTATCAGTGTACGTTGATTATTGATCTGACGGAATGAAGTTATAGACTGTTCTGCATCAATACTAACGGGCAGCGAAATGGAAACGCCAAGTGCGAGTTGATCTTCATTTCTTAAAAGATTGCTCCTGAAAGCATACACTCCAAATCTGTGGCCAAACGCATTTCCACTCATTTTCCGGTTAAATTGTACCTGTCTGAATTGGGGATCGGCGAAGGATGGGAAAATTTCGTTATCGGTGGTTAAAAACTGTGCTGATATGGCATAGCCAACAGAAAGGAAGTTATTTACACGAAGGCCGATCCCTGCCTCATAACGGTTAATTCCGCCGGATCCAATGGTAGTAAGCTGGTATTGAATATCATTAGAAAGTTCGGGCAGCGGATTGAAAAATCCCTGATCTACCTGACGAAATTGATTTCTAACCATTGGTGTGAATGATGCCGATATTCCAAGGCGGTTTCTGTAAAGAGGTAAGGCAACCTGAAAACTTTCTATTGAAAACAGTGCATTCCGGACAGAATTAGTTTGATCGCTGGCATCAAACTGGTTCAGCGAGGCCGATATATTACCCTGCGAATAGCGGATCAGGCCCCAATGGGCAGGGTTCGAAATATTAGGAGAAAATCCAGAATAATTGGACACTCCGGTTAAACCCGTACCCATAGAATAAGGTGAAAACAGGTCTATCGGGGATCCAAATCCTATTCCCGAATAGAAAGAACCACTGCTTACCCGGCTGTCGCTTTGAGCCATTAAAGCACTTGCAGGCAAAAGAACCAGAAGTATGATTGTGATAAATGAAATTAAATTCGATCTATACATTTTATTTTACAGAAGTAATTACAATTCGAGGTTTCTTATTTTCCGGCGCGTCTAAACCACGTAATTTAGTTGAATAGAGAATACCGTTCGTAGTCTGTAGTGAAAGAAATAATTTTTGATCGTCTGTATCGCCAAAAATTTTATCTAAGATATACTGAGTGATATTAATTTTGAAGGTATCCTCGTCCTCATCTTTTTGAACGAAAAAGCTTGGGTCTCTGGTAAAAATTTCTGCCTGTAGATCGCGAGGCATCTCTCTAAAAACGTGTGCTCTGAGTAAATTAGTTTGCGGACGTATAAAATTCGGATCATTCAGTTGCGAGGAGTCGTCCAGGCTTAAAATTAATTGAGCATTGGTGATGTTTCGCTCCTTCAGTGTATCAACCGGAATATCAAACTCTACCTGAAGCACGGTTTCAGTACTATGTAACAGAATTTGCTCATCAGATGGTTCAGCCCCTCCGGATCTTACAAAGGAGGCACCCCAGTCGCGCATACCCAGTTCGCGCAGACCGTCGTCTTCTTCCTCTTCGCCATTTTCATCATTATCACCGTTTTCGTCGTTATCACCGTTGTCATCGTTGTTTTCATTGTCATTATCACCGTTTCCATCATTCCCGTTGCCATTTTCATTTTCATCAATGTGCTGGGTTTCAACGATAAATGTTGTGAATTCCTCCTCTTCTTCCTGGATCAGATTTTTTATGAACCTTACTTGCTGATTGTTCTGTGAAGGTACAATAGCTATGCCCGGGAACTGATTTCTGTAAAGAGAATCGCGGTCTGCGGAGGTGTCATTAAAATAATTTGCAAATTTATCTGTCCAGTCACGGCTCATTTCCACCCAAACGGTATCTTCGTCTATCACCTGAAATTCGGTAATTTTATTCGAGTAATTTATCGATACCTCTTTGTTGTACCGAAGCTGATTGCCTCTCCAGATTTCGTCGACCTCAAAAATTTCAAAATCGGATACTGAGAGCTCGTTTCCGTAAATATCACTGCTGAAAATCAGTTTCAGGTGAATTTTATCATCACTGTAAATTGTATCGACATTAGCACGGGATATGGAAGGTTTCAACAGTGCTACCGAAGTGATGGTGCCAAAAACGGGATCATCAACATGGCCCACGGCAGTATTTGCCAGTCTTCCGGAAAATGAATTTTCTTCTATAACGGTGAAGTTTTCAACGCTGCTTTTATACGTTTCGATGTTATCATCGTCAGAAATAATATCTTCACCGATTATTCCGGGAGATTCACATCCGAGATAAAGTACAGCAGTTATCAGAAGAAGAAAGGCAGTGATGGATGATCGACTGCCTTTTTGAACGTTTTGCAGATCTTTAATAGAGTTGAATAGTTGAAAGAACCGGGGATTATTTCTATTCATCCTTTCCTGTGATATCCCGGTAGTATTGCGCGAATTTTTTTGATACATCTTCGGGCGAACCCTGAATTTTTGTTGGTTGAATGTTTAACTCTTTAAAAATTTCATCAAACTGGTCTGTAAGATGGTTGCCGGTAACTACATGGTCGCTGTATTTAAGGCCGATATTCAGCATATCAACGTTTCCGTCATTCAGCAGTGCTTCTGTGTCAACATCTTCGGGAAGACCCAGCAGATCAAGAATATTGGTGTTATCGAACAAGCCTTTATTCTCGGGATGGTGCAAATTGTATACAATCTGAGTGTTTTTAAAAATTTTCTCGTCTTTGTATTTGGTGCGAACCAGTAACGGTATGAGCCCTGCCGGCCAATCGTGGCAGTGGATTATGTCCGGTTCCCATCCAAGGCTTATAACTGTTTCCAATACTCCTTTATTGTAGAAGGCCAGCCGCTGGTCGTTATCTTCGTAAAAGGCATCGGTTTTGGGATTTACAAACATTCCTTTTCTCTTGTAATATTTGTCATTATCAAGAAAATATACCTGAAGTTTGGCATTGGGTATGCTGGCCACTTTTATCTTCATGCTCTCAACATCTTCACCCACCTCAACTTTAATTCCCGAGAGCCTGATTACTTCGTGCAACCGGTTTCTTCTGTCATTAATCGTGCCGTATTTGGGAAGTAAAATTCTGATTTCAAATCCCTGATCCTGCAAAGATGCCGGTAGAAATCGCAAGAGGTCGGCAGTATAAGTCATCCTTGCAAAAGGTGCTATTTCAGCGGCAGCGTATAATATTTTCATAATATTGTTGTGGTTGTGAAGATTTAAGGTGTTTCTTGTGAAAAGTCTTGTTTACGATTTGGATATAAATCCTGAATATCTTTATCACTGACGGTATGAAAATCGAAAAGTGTGTCGCTTCTCAGGCCCAAACGCAGTGTTTCTGTGGGAATAACCTCACACGGAGAAATATTTCCAAGATTAACGTTGCTTCCAAATTTTTTGATAAACCAAACCTGTTGTTCTTTCTGGGGGGCTTCAAAAAGTAAATGCTCCGTAGAAATTTGATCGGTAATTTCATCAATCAGCCCGGAGCGAATTTCCCCGTTTGGCCGGAATACCCCGACAGTGCCCGATTCTCTGGCTTCGCAAATTACTTTCCATGCCCCGGATTCGAGCTCGGCATTAATCATTTTTACCCATTTATAAGGAGGAATAATATCGTTTGGATTTTTACTGCCAACTTCAGAAAGTACGGTAAATTCACTGCTTAAGTCCCTGATAATATCGTTTTTTCGCTTGTCAGAAAGCCAGATAGTTCCGTTGGAAACCTCAATATATTGTATCTTAAAATCGTGCAGCATTCCAACATAGTCATCCAGTTGGTTGCGTAATACAAAGGCTTCAAAAAGGGTGCCCCCGAAATAAACAGGAATATCGTAACTGTTATAAATTTCAAGCTTTTTTTTCAGATGTTTGCAAACCATCGAAGTTCCCCACCCCAGCTTAACAATATCCGTGAAATCGGAAGCAGTTTCGCAAAAATCCTCAGTTTGCCTGATGCTTAATCCTTTATCAAGAACAAGTGTGATTCCGTTATTTCTGGGTTTTTCGGTTCTCTCGGGTAGATGATTTAAATGATATGTCATTCACCAAATTTATAAGTTCGCAAACATAATAAGATACAAAACCATGCTTTTATTAGAAAGCGGCAATCAGGCCAATCTTTGGATTGAAATCATCGGCTGATTTTTCTGTTTGAAATGCCAATAAGATACCGTATTCGTTCTTTATCTGTCGATTCAAGCATTTTGGGAGTGTACCGAAATTGCCAGTTGTTTTGTACCGTGCCGGGCGTATTCATGCGGTGCTCTGAGTCAAGATTCATGAAATCCTGAAGTGGAAATATGGCCTGGTCGGCCACTGAAAGCATCGCAAAACGGATCAGCTCCCAATGCATTTCCGAACCGTCGCTTTTTGTATACTCGCGGGCACGATGCTGCTCTTCTGAGGGAGCTGACTTGTACCAGCCTAAGGTGGTATCATTATCGTGCGTGCCGGTATAAACCACGCAGTTTTGCTGGTAATTGTGGGGAAGAAAACCGTTGCCTGCATCGGAACCGAATGCAAAATGGAGAATTTTCATGCCCGGAAACTGAAAATCATCTCTCAGCTTTTCTACACTGGGAGTTATCACACCAAGATCTTCGGCAATAATGGGGAGTTCACCGAGCTCTTTTTTTATGGTGTTGAATAAATTATGGCCGGGTCCATCAACCCATTTTCCGTTTATGGCATTTTTTTCTTTGGCATCTACCTGCCAGTAGGCATCAAACCCGCGAAAATGATCGACACGGATGGCATCGAACAAATCAAACATTTGCCGGAAACGGTCAATCCACCATTTGTAATTATCTTCTTCAAGGGTTTGCCAGTTATAAAGCGGATTGCCCCAAAGCTGTCCGGTTTCGCTGAAATAGTCGGGCGGCACGCCAGCCACAAGTACCCTGTTTCCAGTGCTGTCTACCTCAAAATACCTGGGATTAGCCCAGACATCCGCACTGTTGTGATCCACAAAAATGGGAATGTCTCCAACAACTCTGATTTTTTTGCTGTTGGCATATTTTTTCAGGTCATACCACTGGTTAAAAAACTCAAACTGAAGCCAGGTTTGATACTCAATTTCTTTGATATGTTGCTTTTTGAATGATTGTATCGCACCGGGTTCTCTCTGAGTAAGTTTCTTGTCCCATTGATTCCAGGATTTGTTTTCATGCGCTTTTAAACAGGCAATGAACAGGCAATAATCTTCCAGCCACACGCTGTTCGAGGCTTTAAATAAATCCAGTTTTTCTTTTTGATCGGAAGTTGCAGATTTATAAAACCGCTCAGATGCAGTTTGGTACAGCTTGTTTTTTACCCTGAAAGAGTTCGTATAATCGGCAACTGTTGTAGCGGGCAGTTCGGCGGCTTTTAATTCTTCCGGGGTTAACAGGCCTTTTCTTGCCAGCAAGTCCGGGCTGATGAGATAGTGGTTTCCGGCAAAAGCTGAATAACTTGCATATGGTGAGTTGCCATAACCGGTGGGGCTTAGCGGCAACACCTGCCAGACAGACTGATCGGTCTCTACCAGAAAATCAATAAATCGTTTTGCGCCATCACCAAGATCTCCCATGCCATATTTTGACGGAAAGGAGGTGGGATGCACAAGGGTGCCACAGGATCGTGGAAATCTCATAATAAATAGCGATGAATTCTATATTAGTTTTTTGGTTTCAAAACAATACCGGCAAGAGGCGGTATAGGTATGTTGATGTGGCAAGGCTGATTATGCCATCCTCCCTCCAGGCCTTCAACAACAGTTGGCCCTGCATTGCTGCCTCCGTAGAAGGATGAGTCGCTGTTTAAAATAACTTCGTACTTACCTGCTTTTGGCACTCCGAATCTGTAAACATTATGGGTTGTGGGTGTAAAATTCAGAATAAAAACCAGGAAATCATCCGGAGTTTTTCCGCGGCGGATAAAAGAGAGAAGGCAGTTGTCGGCATCGCTGATATCAATCCACTGAAAGCCTTCCCATTTTGTATCAACTTCATAAAGTGCCCGTTCGGTTTTGTAAAGCGTATTCAGGTCTTTTACCAGGTTTTGAATTCCTTTGTGTGTATCCCACTGCAGCAGGTGCCAGTCAATAGATTGCGATTCTGTCCATTCTTCCCATTGGGCAAATTCATTGCTCATAAATAGCAGTTTTTTACCGGGATGTCCGAACATGTAGGTGTAGAGCAGTCTGAGGTTGGCAAATTTTTGCCAGTCGTCTCCTGGCATTTTTGAAAGCAGCGACTGCTTCATATGCACCACTTCATCGTGCGAGAGCGGAAGAATAAACTGTTCAGAAAAAGCATAAATCAGCGAGAATGAGAGCTGATCCTGGTGATATTTTCTGAAAAGAGGATCTTTTTCGAAGTAGGCCAGGGTGTCGTTCATCCAGCCCATATTCCATTTAAAGTCAAAGCCCAGCCCGCCGGATGATGTCGGCTGAGAAACTCCCTGCCAGGATGTGGATTCTTCGGCGAAGGTGAGCACACCCGGAAAATATTCGTGCGTAACTTCGTTAAACCTGCGCAAAAAATTGATAGCTTCGATATTTTCTCTTCCGCCGTATTGATTGGGTATCCAATCACCTTCTTCGCGCGAGTAATCAAGGTAGAGCATGGAGGCTACCGCATCTACCCTGAGTCCGTCTATGTGGAATTCTTCAAGCCAGTAGATGGCGTTCGAAATCAGAAAGTTTTTTACTTCCGTTCGCCCGTAATTAAATATGCAGGTGCCCCAGTCTTTGTGTTCGCCCTGTTTCGGGTCTTCATGTTCGTAGAGAGCAGTGCCGTCAAATCGGCGAAGGCCGTGCTCGTCTTTGGTAAAGTGGGCCGGCACCCAGTCTACAATAATTCCGATATTTTCCTGGTGGCATTTGTCAATAAAATATCTCAGGTCATCGGGGTTTCCGAATCGGCTGGTGGGCGCAAAATATCCCGTTATCTGATAACCCCACGAAGGATCGTAAGGGTGTTCTGCAATGGGCATCAGCTCAATATGGGTGAATCCCATCTCTTTAACGTAGGGAACAAGATCATCCGCCAGTTCACGATAACTCAAGAATCCGGGGTCTTCTCCCACTTTTCTTTTCCACGAGCCGGGATGTATCTCATAAATGGAAATGGGCTGTTCAAAATGTTGTCGATCTGCCCGTGATTTCATCCACTCCTGGTCGTTCCATTTATAAGAACTGTTCCATACCTTTGATGCCGTCCCAGGCCTCATTTCCATTAACCGGCCGTAGGGATCGGATTTTTTTACCGGAGTATTATTTACATACGATTTTACTTCGAACTTATACAAATCTCCTTCTGTAACATGCGGAATGAAAATTTCCCAAATTCCCTGTTCAATATATTTTCTCATAACGTGCACGCGTCCATCCCAGTTGTTGAATGAACCGATTACACTAACCCGGCTGGCGCTCGGAGCGCTTACAACAAAATGAGTTCCCCTAACACCGTCAATGGTTTTTGTGTGGGCGCCCATCATTTTATATGCGTGATGGTGATTTCCTTCACCCCACAATTGCAGGTCAAAATCTGAAACGAGCGGGCCAAACCGGTAGGCGTCTTCGATTACGTAGGTTTCTCCAACATACGGTTTTACTTCAATTTTATACGAAAATCGGCTTTTTCGGCGCGGAAAAATATATTCAAAAAGGCCTTCATCCGATACCCGTTCAAGTTCAACCGGTTTGCCGCTGTCGGGAAGTACTCGGATTGATTTTGCATCAGGGCGAAAACAGCGGATAACCAATTTATCTTTGCCACGAACAGTTATATCATGTAAACCCAGAACAGAAAATAGATTTCCATGTTCTCCGTTGGATATTGAACTAATTTCTTCGATTTTAAGAGTCACGTTTACTCACCTTTTTTGATATTTTTGAAATGCCGCTAAAGATATAAATTTTAGCAGGGAGTTTGATGATGTCAAAAGATTTAAATGAATGAGATAAATACAAAATTTAAGAATGAATATCATTCAATTTATTTCGAGACGCTATCTTTTTTCGAAAAAACACATTTCGCTGATATCGGTGCTGACTACCATCAGTATTATCGGAATTACTATCGGTACAGCCCTTCTCATCGTCATTCTCTCTGTTTTTAATGGATTTTTTGAGGTAATTCGCGGCTATCTGCTTTCCTTCGATCCGGACATCCGCATCGAACTTGTTGATCATCCCACAATGGCTTTCGATGATGATGTGATCCGAAAAGTACAGGATCATCCTGAGGTTGTAACTGTAAGCCCGTATGCAGAGGGCAAAGTGATGCTGGCGTTTCAAAATGGACGAAACGAGGTGATTTCTGTGCGCGGTATCGACACGGCAACAGACGCCCTTATGGAGCAGATGGAGCACACGGTAGAATCCGGCACTCTTGATCTGTCGGTTCAAAACGGCCGGCCGGGAGTTATCGTCAGTGAAACACTCATAAACCGTTACAGGCTTGATTTTGGTGATGAAATTGCCATGCTCAGCCCCACCGGGATGCGCCGTGCCCTCACACAATTTTCAGCGCCGAGGGTCAGCCGGTTCGATGTACGGGCGACCTACGACCTGCACCAGATTGTGGAAGGAGATGTGGCCTATATTGATATTGCAGCGGCACAAAGGCTGTTTAATATGCGGAATGAAATCACCGGGTTCGATATTCAGCTCACCGATACCGACCGGGCCGAGGCCGTAAAGGCGGAGTTGCAGGAGCTTCTGGGGCCGGAGTACCTGATCCAAACCTGGTACGATCTGCAAAAACCACTCTATGATATAATGTATCTCGAAAAATGGGGATCCTATTTTATCCTGATGATTATTGTGCTTGTGGCTGTGCTCAATATAGTGGGCTCACTTACGATGATTGTGATTCAGAAAAAACGGGATATCGGAGTGCTGATTTCCATGGGAATGACTCCCAAAAAGATCAAAAAAATATTCCAGAGCCAGGGTATTCAAATCGGACTGATTGGGTGCGGAATCGGCGGCTTTCTTGGCATTGCACTCACCCTTGCACAACAGGAGTTTAGCCTTGTTGGCTTATCAGCTTCTTTTATTATTGATGCTTACCCGGTAGCCATTCGGTTTTCGGATATTGCCATTATTCTGGTGGGAACCATGGCGCTGTGCCTGTTGGCAAGCTGGTACCCGGCCGTAAGGGCCTCTTCCATTCAACCGGCTGATGCAGTCAGAGACGAATAAACCGAATGGATCCACTCACTCACGGACTTATCGGGTCAGCGGCTGCTCAGTCTGTTTCGGATAAAGAAAAAATGCGCCCCGCTGCATTTGCGGGATTTGTGGCAGCCATGATGGCAGACCTGGATTATTATATTCACCTTCCGTCCGATCCGCTGTTTAATATCGAAATACACCGCCAGTTCACCCATTCGCTGATATTTATTCCGGTTGGAGCCCTGATTGCCGCTGCCGTTTTGTGGTGGTTTCTCAGAAAGCATCTCAGTTTTAAGCATCTTTACCTGTTCAGTTTTGCGGGATATGCAACGGCTGGCATAAGCGATGCATTTACAAGCTACGGCACACAACTTTTATGGCCGTTTCTGGATACCCGGTTTGCCTGGAACCTGGTTTCGGTTGTAGATCCGCTGCTGACTACCGGGCTGATAGTTTTGGTGGGAATTGGTGTCTGGAAGCAAAAAAAACCGCTGATATACGGGGCATGGGCATGGTATGCTTTGATCCTTTTTTTCGGATACATTCAACACGAACGTGCACATTCTGCGCTTGAATATTCTGCTGAACAGCGGGGGCATCATGCCGAAGCAATGGTGGTGAAACCGACTATCGGGAACCAGGTTTTATGGCGCGGCAATTACATTCATGACGGACGTGTTTTTACATTCGGTTTGAGGGCGGGGCCATTCAGCCAGGTAAAAGTTTATGAGGGAGAATCCACAGAATTGATGGATATCGATGAAGATTTCGGCCATTATCAAAATACGACTCTTTATGATGACCTCAGGAGGTTTGAACGGCTGTCGGAGGGTTACCTGATTCGCCATCCTGAAAAACCACATGTCATCGGGGATGGCCGCTACTCCATGCTCCCAACCTCACTGATTCCACTCTGGGGTGTGGAAACCGACACAACGGACACTGATCGTCACCTGCCATTTCTCTACTTCCGTGATGCCGGCGAAGAAGTCCGCACTAAATTTTTGGACATGCTTCTTGGCAATTAGTACGCTGCAGATCTTCAAACCTCGTCTGACCGCTTCCTGCAGTCTGACGAATGTAGAGGTTATGGAGTTGTACGCCGGAGAGCTGCTCCGGCTGGGAAAGGCGTTGAATGATTTGGGATTTGGTTGAGGGTTGGGGTATTAGGCATGAATATTCGATGGGAAGGGATGTGGTTGAATTTGAGTTTCTGAGTAACGGGCAAGCTCAACTACGTGTAAAACTTCGTTGAGTGAACTGCCCGTTGTACGCCGGAGAGCTTCTCCGGCATGGAAAGATGTTGAATGACTCGGGAATTGTTTGTGGGTTGGGGTATCCGGCATGAATTTTCGATGGGAAGGAATGTGGTTGAATTTGAGTTTTTGAGTAACGGGCAAGCTCAACTACGTGTAAAACTTCGCAGAGTGAACTGCCCGTTGTACATTTTAAAAAAAAAGCGGTTCTACTGGAAACTTTGTGGGTATTCTGTTCGAAGTAAATGAATCCCCTCTTGAGAGGGGAAATGTGAAGATGAAAGTGCGTTGCACGGTTCATCGAACGAGGGGTGTGTTCCTGAATAAGGCTTCGCGCCCCAAAGAACACACCCCTTGCCAGTCAAGAAACCACGACAAGTCGTGTTTTTGACTAACTTTTTCGCTTCGCGTTCAAAAAATGAGCCCTCTCAAGAGGGGATGATTTTGGGATGACAAACCATTTACCCACAAAGTTTCCAGTAGAACCAAAAAAGCTTAAAACTATTTTCGGATCAGCGTCGTCTTATCATTGAATGGCGAAAATCAATCAAACAATTAAACCGGTTTTTTTGGAAACAACAGGTGATACTTTACTGGTAAAAAAGGTTCAAAGTGGTGATGCAAAAGCGTTTCAACAGTTGGTTGAACGCTGGCAGAAAAAAATTCACCGTTTTGCTTACCGAATTCTGCAGGATTCGGACGATGCGAGTGAAATCACTCAAAAAACATTCATAAAAGTTTATCACAAGCTGGACACCCTGGATGAACCACAGAAATTTCCGGCATGGATTTACAGGGTAGCCAACAATTTATGCCTGGATGAGATGAAGCGGGCAGGCCGCCGGAAAGCAGTGCCGCTGGATTACCAGCAGGAACATTCCGGCAGTAACGGTTCACCTGAAAAACAGCTTCAGCAAAAAGAACTTGGTGAAGTGCTTCGGCAGGCGATGATGATGATTCCGGACGAACAGCGAACGGTCATCATCTTCAAAGAGTATGAAGGGTTAACCTTCAGAGAAATTGCAGAGATCCTGGATGAATCGGAAAACACCATAAAATCCCGGATGTACTACGGATTAAAAGCTCTGCGAAAGGTTTTAAAGAAATGGAACATTCAACACGAATATCTGAACGATGACTAAAAAAGAAGCAAAAAAACGGATGATAGACTATCTCTATGGCGAGATGGACGATCAGGAAAAACAGGAATTTGAGCAGTATCTGCAATCTCATCCTGAGTTGAAAAAAGAACTCGATGAGCTGAAAGATACCCGAAATTTGCTGGGGTCGGCGCCAGAAGATATTCCGGAGCAAAAACCTCTTATCATACCATCACTATTCACTTCAGAGGAGTCCGGACAAAAATCAGAAAAAAGAGCTGGAATTTTGAACCTCTCTTCTGCCGCGAAAACCATATTTGCGGCAGCGGCATCGTTTTTGATCATTCTGTTTGGCGCATCACTGAGTGGCCTGCAATTTGGCCAAACTGAGCACGGTTTTTATCTGTCGTTTGGTGAAGCTGCTGTTCCGGCCGGAACCATAAGCGAGGAGGACGTGGTGAGGCTGATTGACCAGATTCGCGAGGAAAATGCCATGATGATGGCCACTATGATTGAGGAAACCGCCGATCAACAAAATGCCCGGATTGAGGAGGCCCTGAACCTGATGAATGCCTACTATGAAAACCGGCGCCAGCAAGATTTGATGTTGATAGCAGACGGGCTGAATCAGCTTGAGGAGGAAACGCATTTTCGTTTCAGACAGACCGACCAGGCGCTGGGCAGCATCATTTACGCACTAAGCAACCACTAAATGGAGATATAGTATTATGAAATTGTTTAAAAAAATTACAGTTCTCATCTTAAGCTTGTTGTTCTCAATCGAGATTTCGCTCGCTCAAAATAACCAGGCTGAACGCGACATCCGGATTGCCGAACGAATCCTGGAGGAGCTGTTTACCCCGGAATCCGGTCAGGATTATTTTCGCATTCCGGCGCTGAACCAGGTTCGGGGAGAATATATCCCTGAAGCGGGAGTGCATTTTCGAATTGGTACAAGAGCCAATTTGCGGATTGCTTCAATCAGAATAAGGAACCTGGACGATCAGAGAACCGATGATGAAAAAAAGATGATCGACAAGGAATGGGTTGAGATGCGTATGCTGGACTATTTTACCCGGTATGCCGCCCAGCTTCGTGGTTTGAGTCCTGATGAAGAAGT
>SLPZ01000184.1 GCA_007131725.1 Balneolaceae bacterium | reverse complement strand
GCATATTGGCGCGTGTGAAAAATCCCTCATCGATATCGATGTCGAATTCCAGCTTGTGATATGTCAAAATTGTCCGCTCATTCTCTTTGTCTGCAGGTGTAACAGTGAAACGGGTTGGAATTTTACGATGGCCGATCTCCTTAATTTCATCGAGTTCCATGGTGTTGGCCAGCTCATTTCTCTGATCATAATTCTCTATCCTGAGCTGAATATAATCTTCGGTGCTGATCCACATCAAAACTTTACCCCAAACAATGGGTGTGTCGGGCTTGGGAATCATTTCGATCACATAGCTTTCGTAGCCGTTATATTCTTCCGTACGAAGCAGTTCGTGTTCAAAATCTTCGATGAGGTCTGTATCGCGCACCAGGTCATCGTTGGTAAAATCGGAGCCCATCCACGATTGTGCCATCATCGATGAAGGCATGCGGATAGTCCGGTCTATTCTCGGGTCGTAATTCCAGATGTCGTTTTCGCGCATCAAAAACACAGTACCTTCATCCCGAGCCGGAGCTGTTACTAAGATGAGCGAATAATCTCTTCCAAGAAGCCAGGAGCGCATGGAAATATCTCGTGTATAACGCGGACGTTCTATGGTCATAGTCATCTCAGCATGCTGTGAGTCTCCCAGCATCATATCTTCCATCCGCTCAATAATTTCGGCCGGGTTTTGAGCGGCACTCTCTTTTACCGGCACAAAAACACTAACTGTAAATACAAGAATTGTTACAGTTAATAATTTTGGTTTTAACAGGTTTAAAAATCTCATGGTTTTATCTGTTTTGATGGTTGTTAACTCGCTCAATCTGGTCGATAAAATGCCTTATCCATTCATCAATTTGATGGTCAAGCTGTTTTAAATATTGAAGCAAACCGAATGATTGAGATGTTTTATGATTCAATTCTTTCTTCATGGTTTTGCCTGTATTCTTCGATAATCTTTGTTTTTTCTGATTCCCATTTGTCTATGATTTCATCAAGCTGTTCTCCGATCCACAAGTAGAATGTTGAAGCTTCAATCAGCCATTCAGAAACATCATCTTTTTTCGATTTTAATTCTTCGCCGCGCGATAATATTCTTGCAAAATCATCGAACTGTTTCATTCTGTATTTCAGAATATCACCGATTTTAATTTTGCTTGGCCGGTAATAGGTTTTTCGGTCTCCCGGAAGGCTTACTGCTTCAACCATACCGGCATTTAAAAGTTGTTTCATCGTGCCGCTGATACTCCCCTTACTGGCTTGAAGCACTTTACGTATCTGATCAAAAGAAGCTTGATCTTCTTCGCTTACAATCAAATAGCCGAATACACGCCCGGCCATTCGTGTTAATCCCAGCTTTTCAAAAAGCAGTCCTGATTCTTCGATATATGTGATTTTCTCTGTTTCCATACCTAATGATACGGACATTTTCATAAAGTTCAAAATAAAATGAACTAAAAAAACATATTGAACCAAATGAACTGAATGAGCCTTAATTTACTTCAGCTGCCAAATAACTTTTCATGATCACTGAGAGCTCAAACCCTACTTACTCAATAATTCCTTTATTTGCCCATCAATTTCAGTTTTCTTGTGTCATATTAATTCCAATTAGATTCGAAGTACATTATTAATATTTACGAGATATCAGAACTTTGGATGCATTGATTCGACAGTTAGAATTTATTTGAAAGCGGAAAAACATTGCCGTATTGGTCCAACAAGTCAATCGGAATCGCGGACAGCAGTTTAGCAAGATATTAGCCATTGCCCCATAACTATGACAGGAGAGGCTGTCCAAAAAAGGCGTCATCCCGTACCTGATACGGGATCTCCTTTCTTTGATAAAAGCAGGAGATGCCAGATCGAAGTCCGGCATGACGTTATCGAAATTGAATAATCTTATTGAGCGCCTTTTTGGACAGCCTCGACTCCGTCAGGCTGTTATATTCGAGCCGCTAAACAACATTCCTGGTTCAAAAAGATCAGATAAAAAGTGTATCTTCCTGCCTGAAAAATTTTAAGTATACAGACCATGAATATTAATATTTCATCAGAAACAGACCTGCTGAAAGCTGTCATTGTTCACACTCCCGGACGTGAGGTATCGCTGGTGAATCCTGGTATCAAAGAAGAGCTGCTTTTTGATGACATCATTTTTGAGAACGATGCCAAAAGAGAGCACCTTGAAATGCTCAAGATATTTAAAGCCGCCATGCCGGCAGAAGGCAAAGTGTTTGAGATACTGGATCTTGCCCTGGACTGTTTTCAAAGCGAGGATGTTCGGGCAGAATTTATCGAGATGATGAACAAAGAATTGCCCTTCGAAAATATCCACACCATCGAAGATGAGCTGATGAAGCTTGTACCTGAAACACTGCTTCAGTTTGTAGTTGAAGGAACCATTGGCGGGCAATTTAACCTTCAGCCTGCACCAAACCTGCTTTTTACACGCGATCTTGCCGCGGTGGTAGGAGATGGCATCATACTCTCGAGAGCAGCAAAACATGCCCGTTCGCGTGAATTTTTACTGATTCGAATCATAGCAAAACACCATCCGCTTTTTGAACCGGTTCGAAACAATGTGATTTCGATCGGGAAAAAACAATCAATCGAGGGGGGTGATGTGCTGGTGGTTTCCGATAAAATTGTACTGATTGGGATGAGTGAACGAACCTCGTTCAGCGGGCTGATGAGTGTGGCCGGAAAACTTCATGCACATGGAGTAGATCATGTACTTGCCGTGGATATTCCAAAACAGCGCTCATCCATGCATCTTGATACCATTTTTACATTCGCCGACCATGACGAGTGTGTGGTATTTCCGCCCGCAATAATGGAGCAGACGCACAATGTGGTAGACCTGTTTTCCGGCGGTGAATTTATACAAAGCAGGCAGTGTTATTCGTTGAAAGAGACCCTCGAAGAACTGACCGGAAAACCGTTTACGTTTATCAAGTGCGGCGGGGATGACCCGGTATCTCAGTTCCGGGAGCAGTGGACAGACGGCGCCAACCTGTTTGCATTGGCGCCTGGAGTGGTGGTAGGTTATGGCAGAAATACCGAAACGTTCCGCACCATGAAAGAACACGGCTATGAGCACATGAACCAGTATGAATTTGTGGAAGAGTACAGCGGAAAAGGTATATCTCCATCAAACAGCAAAAAAATTGCAGTGAGTTTTGAAGGCCATGAACTTTGCAGGGGAAGAGGCGGCGCACGGTGTATGACACTGCCAATTTCACGAAGCAAGAATTGATAAAAAATGAGGTTGAAATAGTTACACTTGGCATTTCCCGAAGCACAATTTAGAACAGAAGAATTTCCTGCTTTAAAACCAAAGCCGAAAAACAGGCCGACGTTAAAGACAATCATTAAGCACTTTTTGCTTTTTGCGGCTACTTTTCTATGTGTTACGTTTGTAGGAATAATTTGGGTGGGCCATTCTGCAACTGCTGAAAGTTACTGGCAGATGTGGCCGCAGGGTGCACTGTTTGCAGCTTTGTTGCTGGCGTTTCTGGCCACTCACGAGTTCGGCCATTACTTTGCAGCAGTATATCACAATGTGAAGGTAACCCTGCCCTATTTTATTCCCATTCCGGTGGGAATCGGGACACTGGGGGCGGTTATAAAAATAGAAGAGCGTATTCGCAAGACCCGCCAATTGTTTGATGTAGGCATCAGCGGGCCGATTGCAGGTTTTGTAGTTTCACTCATTATACTGCTTTATGGATTTGCCACGTTGCCCGGGCCGGAGTTTATCGAAAATTTTGCAGGCCATGAAGAAGTGATCAGCCATATTCAGGAAACCGGCACTTTCCCCGAAGAGCCTCCTGAAACATCCCCTGAGGGAGCCACGATACTTTTGGGGAATACACTTCTTTATTCATTTCTTGCAAGCTTTTTTGATAATGTGCCGCCCATGTACGAGATGTATCATTACCCGTTTCTGTTTGCCGGCTGGCTGGGTCTCTTTTTTACTGCGCTAAACCTGACTCCCATCGGGCAGCTTGACGGCGGGCATATTTTATATTCACTCCTCGGATATGAGAAGCACAAGAAAGTTGCCAGGATCGGTTTTGGCGGCATTACAGCCCTGGCGGGAATTGAAGCTATTCCGTTTTTATACCTCAATATAAATGAATGGATGCCCGGCTACGGTTATGTATCCATTTTGCTGTGGGGATTGCTGCTGCTGTTTTTCTTTAACAAAGCATTTTACAGGGAAATGAACTGGGTTGCACCGTTATGGACGCTTTCCCTTGGTATTTCAGTTATTTACCTGGTAATCTCTTCCGGTTTTACACAGGCAGGCTCCCTGATTTGGGTATTCTGGAGTTTTTTCCTTGTATACTTTGTTAAAATAGAGCATCCGCCGGTGATGTTCGAAGAGCAAATGTCGCCGGGCCGAAGAAAGCTTGGGTGGATCAGCATGGCAGTTTTTGTACTTTGCATCAGCCCGACACCCATTTATTTTGCCGGATAAATTTGTCAACTTCAAACCTTAGAAAGATTTAAAATTCAATGAAACGCCCAGTAGTTTATACTTTTTTAATAGCACCATTATCAGCTTTGATGCTGATTTCATGCAGCCAGCAGGACAGCGAACTGATAGATGAAAACCTTTCGCTGCCTGATCAGATCGATGTTCTGATTGAAAATGATGATTATGAAACCGCCCTGGCACTGCTGGACAATGAAGACAGAGAAGATGAGGAGATTCGGCATCTGCTGGAAAAAACACATTTGAATTATGCCTTCTATAGCATGAACACTTTTGATGAAACAGAAATGCGGACACGCATGAATAACGCCCTGGTGCAGTTTACGGAGGTGTTGAAAATTAACCCGCAAAATGCCGTAGCAATTGAGCAGGTTCAGCAAATAATGGGCATATACGAAACCATACCGGACAGACAACCGGAGCCCGAAGTGATTGAAGGCCTTCGGGAAGTCGGGTTTGATTATTGATTGGCGGCTAAGACTTCCGAAGTCTTTCTGGTTTTAATAAAACATTGGCAAATTTTATCTTTCAAATCTTTTGGTAGTGTTGATGAAGACTTCGGAAGTCTCATTTGTCCGACGTTCTATTGTTGACACGGCAATAGAGCCAAACAAGAAAAATTCATGGCGAAAAAGAAAGAAGACAATCAAAAGAAATCTCCGCCAAAAATTGAGAATCGCAAGGCGAGGCACGAGTTTCATATCGACGAAACGTATGAAGCCGGAATAGCCCTGAGGGGAACAGAGGTGAAATCAATCCGGGCAGGGAAAGCCAGCCTTCAGGAGTCGTTTGCCTATATGGACAGGGGAGAAATCTGGCTGAAAAATATGTATATAAAACCGTACGAATTTGGCTCCTACTACAACCACGATGAACGCCGGGACCGGAAATTACTGCTAAAACGAAAAGAGATTCGTGAAATAGACAAGCACATCAACCAGCGTGGATACACTCTTGTCCCGTTAAAACTCTATTTCAAGGGAGGCTATGCCAAAATTTTGATCGGCCTTGCACGTGGAAAAAAGCAGTATGATAAAAGAGAAGACATCAAAGAAAAAGATGTGCGCCGCGAGCTGGACAGAAAGATAAAAGGCAGCTATAGTGTGAATTTATAGTTCATTAGCACCAAACAAAAAAAGAATCTACTGTTAACTTTTTGGGTAAATGCATTGGTAGACCAAAACATCCCCTCTTGAGCTGACATTTCCCACAAAAAATTATGAGCTGGCTATAATGTTTAAAGTGCAAACAACCCGGCCTTGAATAAATTGGCGAAACAGTGAATCTGTAGATGCGCGAAAGAACAATTCGTTACCGGTCAAGCCTGTTGATTACCGCGACAAACCATGATGGACCATTCGAATTGTTCAGCGCAGCTACAATGAGCGCGCCAATTTATTCATAGCCTTGATTTTTTGGTTCGTCCCGAGGCGTCGGGATGAACAACAAATAGCCTTAACGTTTTAATACGTTGTGCTACAATAAAATTCATAAAAAATCTGTATTACACGGGTTAATATCAGCCCTCTTGAGAGGGGTCAATTTTGAATCTGCCGGAACAGCAGAATGGCGCGAAACGAAAAAGTTAGATTAAACACGACTTGTCGTAGTTTTTTGACTGACAAGGGGTGTACTCTATGGGCGCGAACTCTGCTTCAGGGACACACCCCTCGTTCGATGAACCGTGCTACGCACTTTCATCTTTACATTTCCCCTCTCAAGAGGGGATTCGACTCACTTCAAACAGATTACCCACAAAGTTTTCAGTAGATCCACAAAAAAAAGCGCCTGCCATTTCTGATAGACGCTTTTTTAAATCAAATAATTTCAGTTGAACTGCTTCAGGATAATTTATTCATCATCCAGTTCGGCTTCCACACGCGCCATCAGTTCGGGATCCTGCTGCGCTCCCATAATAATCATTCTGTAGCGCTCCATGGTTAGGCCATATTCTTCAATCTTTTCCATCATCTGCTGCTCGGCTTCTCCCTGAATTTCCATTAATTTAGGCTGAAGGGTTTGAATTTTTGACATTTCTTCGTCTGAGATGTCCATCTCATCTGCCATTTGCGGATTCTGCATGGCCATCATCATCTGCTGGAATCTTTCAAAGGTAATGTCTTCAGCTTCAACAGCTTCTTCAATTTTTTCCTGAGCTTCTAATTGAATAGGCTCAAGGGCTATAATGGTATTTACCAGCTTTGTGACTTCTTCATCAGTAACTTCATCAGAAGTTGGAAGATCAGGCATTTCCTGCTGTTGCTGCTGCACCTGGGCAAATAAAGCTCCGGATGTAAGAAGAATTGCGATTGTTGTTGCGAGGATACTTTTAAGTAATTGCATTTAGTAATTGTGTGTGTTTGTTGTTTGTATAAATGGCAACCTTGGATAATAAGTATTATTATTCCAGATTACATCTTTTAAAATCTTATTTATTTTAGCCAAAAACAAAATGGCCGCATGTAAAACAAAACGGCCATTTGTTAAAAAAGTTCCCTGTAAGCCAAATTCTGTATCCCGACATTCATGTCGGGATGGTAATCATTTATCTTAGCGTTCCACCCGGTTGTATAGCGACGAGAGACGCACAACCTGCATGAACTTGCACCCCGTGAGGTTTACCATGCACCCGCCCGTTGCCGGACGGGACGGTGAGCTCTTACCTCACCTTTTCACCTTTACCCTCCGAAGGAAGGAAGTTTGTTTTCTGTGGCACTGTCTCCCCTGCCGGTTTACAGCAGAGACCCCGGTTTCCCGGGGCACGGTTCTCGCTGGTGTTCGGACTTTCCTCCGGAGCTGTCCAAAAAGGCCGCGTAGTAAGATAATTCATCATCGTTACCGTCATGCCGGACATCGATTTCCCAATAGGGACAGGCTGGCATCTCCTAATCTTATCAAACAGAGGAGATCCCGTATCAAGTACGGGATGACGGCCTTTTTGGACAGCCCCGGTGATTACCCGGGAACTTTCAATATTTCAAATATTCATTGCTATTTGATAACGCAGAATACTGCAGAAATCTTACCGACAGATAACTTTAAATATTCAACTGCTTTTTTGCCTCTTCAAAGAAAGAAGGATCAATAACGATGCGGCCGCTGTGTTCATCAATAATTACTTTATTCTTTCGGCGAACTTCTACCTGGGTTTGAGGAGGCAGTGACATTCCAAGTGCGGCGCCTTTTTCCATTGCCACAACGGCTATGCCATTTGTCAGCCCGTCGCGCAGCCTGTTGTAACTTCGAACATAACGGGTGTCGAGTTCAACTTCGAGTTCTTTGCGTTTTTCGAGAAGCTTTTCTTCTTCCGCTTTTGTGCTTTCAATCACATTGTCGAGATTTTCTTTTTTCTCGGCATGCAGCTCTTTGGTTTCATCAAGCAGTTTTTGATTTGCTTCAAGTTCAACCGCTACCTCTTCAAGACGTTTATCGATCTCGTCAATTCTCGAGAGCGCATTTTCCACAAACTGCTTCTGGGCTTCAATTTCTTTGGTCAGTGCGTCGTACTCGCGATTATTGCGCACAGTAAGCTGCTGATCTTCGTACTTTTTTGTTTTCTCGAGAGAAGTTTCAATATCAAGCTCTAATTTATTTTTCTCTGCGGTAATTTCAGCCTGCTCTTCTTCGAGCTGACGGATTTTTGCTTCGTAGCGATTGATGTTGGTCTCAATGTCGAGAACCTCTTCGGGCAGATCGCCTCTTAACTGGCGAATTTCATCTATGCGGCTATCGATGTATTGGAGATTAGCGAGTTGTTGAAGTACCTCTTGCATAGCAGTGATATACGAATGTTTAAATGTTTTTATTTTTCAAAATCTGTTACATAAATCTTCATCGGATTGGTCACATTTTCGGTAGCATCCACCGATATGTGTTCAAACGCTTCGGACAATTCTTTCCGGATAGCTTCAACCACAGGAAATTCACTTTCATAGTGTCCTGCATCAACAAGTAAAAAGTCCGGCTTTTCAATAAAAAAATCGTGGTATTTGATGTCGGCAGTAACCAGTGCATCGGCCCCGGCCTGGATGGCGGCTTTTTTCAAGTAGACACCGGAACCACCGCAAACGGCAACTTTTCGTATCCGTTTCGCGCCGCCGGAATAGCGGAGTGTTGGAACATCGAGTGCACGGCAAACAAGGTATAAAAACTCATCCATCGCAATACCTTCATCAGGATAGTATCCCAAAACACCCATTCCGAAATTGTTAGTGGGTGTCGACATCTCCATCACCTGAAAACTTCCTTTTTTCAGCAGCCCTTCCTTTTCAAGGGTTTTGTGTAACTGGCCAACATTATGTTCATCAATAATGGCCTCGAAATTCTTTTGCCCTTCTTTGCGCCCGTCAACCTCGTAAAAATGTGCTTCATCGGCAGAGTAGTAGTTCAAAAGCTTCAGCACGGCTTCGGTGTCATCATAATCCGTAGTGAGCGAAATTTTTCGGCTGATGTTATACTTCTTTTCAAGAAACTGCAGGTCATCAAGCCCGAGGTTATTGGCAAGCACGAAAGATACACCGTCAAGTGCGGCATCCAGGTTGGTATGGGCGGTGATCAGGGCAATGTTGTTGCGGATCATTTTGTAGATGATGCGCCCCTGCTCATCAGTCGGGTTGATACTGGAAATTTTGTTGAAGATCAGCGGGTGGTGGGATACGATCAATTCACACTTCTTGCTGACAGCTTCGTCAACAATTTTTTCGGTTACATCGAGGCAAACAAGAATTTTTGAAACGGGTGAGGAGGGATCGCCAAGCAGAAGTCCTACATTATCATAACTCATCTTTATACCGGGCGGCGCCCATTGATGTATAAAGTTTGTTATATGGCGAACCTGGGTATTCAAGTTTGAATTCCTCCCGGCCTTATTCGAAATGAACGTTTATCAGGAAGGGATTTAAACCCCGCGTTCGTCCTGTCTATGGATTTTCGCTGGTGTGTCATCATTTTTTTCACAGACATCAAAAATACGAATCATTTTGTTTTCTTGAAACTGATTTTTTGGGATTTTTAACGGTCAAAACAAGACCTGTCCCCGAATTTCGGGAACAGGTCTGGTAAATTCATATTGCGTCAAATGTGGTTCTTGCTAAAATCCTTTCCTGGGCACCCGGGGTGCTATTCCATCATCATGCATAATTCGATGGTGTGCAGATCCGCGTGAGAACTGATAATTGAGCCTGAACCAGAACGGAACTGCTGACATCAGGATGGAGCCTTCGGAACGGTAGTTAAAATCAGGTGAGTTGATTTTGTGTCCGTCGTACACAAACTCTTTTGACAGCGGCAAACCGCTGACGATTCCTGCCTTCAGACCGCGGCTAAAAGTTTTCTCGACTGATACAAAATAGAGAGTCCCGCTGTAAGCAGACCGCTGGATTTCCTGAACCTGCCCGGCATGCTGCATTACCAGGTTGGCTGTAACTCCGCTTCCGAGATCGGCAAAGGCGGAAAAACCGGCTTCGTAAGCCATTGCACGCTTATCAGCCAGGTTTTGATTTCTGGCAAAATCCACCGGCAAAGTATTGATTTCATATAATCTCAGGTAAGGCTGCAACCCTGTTCGGTCGGAAAATTGAAGGGCACCGGCAAGCTGGATTCCTTTTTGCCTGACCCGGCCAAGATTAAAAAAGTTTGTTTCGAGATGGCCGTTCGAATCGATGGCGGAAAACCGCTGAATGGCATCATTGATTTGAGTAAAAAAGAGCGTTGCCGAAATAAAGCTGCTGCCAAACAGCAGTGAATATTCCAGGTTCACATCCTGGCGGAACGAGGGTTTCAGCTCAGGATTTCCGGTTCTGGATGAAAACGGATCATCGGCTGATAAGTAGGGATTTAACTGGTAAAGATGAGGATAGTCAGCCGAGCGTCTGTATGACAAACGCAGGTTATGGGCAGATTCCGGAAACCGGTAGCTGACGGATGCACTCGGGAAAAGTGAAGTAAGATTGTTGATGTCATCACCTTTCATGCCGAATGAGAAATTTTCAACTCGCATTCCTACCTGAAGGTCTACTTGTGAGGAATTAAATTGAATGGCTCCGTAAGCGGCAGCCGTATCATCGGAATAGCGAAAATCGGCCGGGCCTTCATCCCGAATGGTTTGCATTCTTGTTTGCAATCCGGAGTTTATCCGAAAATTGCCGGACAGCGGCAGGGTATAATCCATCCTGAGCCGCAGAGCCTGCTGCGATGGCTGCATTCTGTTTTCCTGGAAAAATTCGCTGTCACGGTTCAAATAAGTAACCTTATTTTCAGCGTTTAATGTGTGGTAAGCTGCATCAAAAGAAAGTTCATGGCCGGTTTTATTGCCGGGTATCAAGCGATAATAGAAAGAGTAAAACGCACTCCTGTTCCTGTCTTCATCTTCTTTTACAGCATTCCAGTTGTCATTGAAATTGCCTGTTCTGGTGAACCGGGCATCCCCGCTGTTTTCCTGTGAAAACTGATTGTACCATCCGTAAAAACTCAGTTCATTTCTGTGGTTCAGGCGGTAATCAACGCCGTAGTGGAATTTGTGAGACCAGTATTGCTGGTGAACATTCTGGATGGATGTCCAGGTGTTATCTGAAAAGGTTCTCTGCGAAAATTCCTGAACATCGAAATAACTGAACTCCCCGTTGTACGACGTATAGAAATTGAGTTTTCCGGTTCCGTAATTCAGGCTGTATGCAGGGAAAAGGTACATTTCCGAGGTTGTGGAAGGCGTCTCAACCAGCAGGTGGCCGTTGAAATGACGTTCTGTTTTTTCGTGCAGTACAATGTTGATGGCGCCGGTAATATTGGCGTCATAGCCCGCAGATGGTGAATTTATAATATCAACCCTGCTGATTTGTGATGGTTGAAGCTGATGAATAAAACTTCGGTCGCGCTCTTTTCCGTCCACAAAAATGATGATCTGTCTACTCCCCTCCAGTGATACATTTTGCATAAAATCGACCTGTATGCCGGGAATCATCTTCAGGACGTCCATGCCTGATGCGGCCGATTTTTCCATCGTATCATTCAAATAGTAGGATGTGCGGCCTGCGGCTGTTCGGGCGGTTACCTCACCCACAACCGTGATGGCTTCATGGCTTAACGACGCAAATGCCAGTGAAATTTCTCCGAAATCTATTTCTTCATTTGCCGCATGAACCGGTTTGTATTCTGTCTCATACCCGATGGAACTAAACCGGAGTACAGCATTGCCGGAAAATGAATGAGTCAGGGTAAAAATTCCGTCAATATCACTCACGGTCCCGGTTAGCAGATTTTCTGCCGATGAATCCATCAGTGCAATATGCACAAATGGAATGGGTTCACCTGTATCTTTATCTGCCACAGTTCCGCTAAGAGTGATGGGTGACTGGGCAGCCAGTGACCGGCCTATGAGCATCATTAATAAAAAAATGAAAGTAAATTTTTGAGTTAATCTGGTTGTTGATTTGATTGTTTTCATGATCGGCTCCGTTTGAGTTATTTGAGTTATTCGATGCTTCTACTCAAATTTCGATCGGGGCTCAATCAGGTACAACAGAGCGGGATACTTGGCAAGATTTTGCCACAGACAGCAACAACCGGCGGACAGATTTGTGATGAGCGGGCAGTTTTTGTGACTAACAGATTAGCCATGCTGACGGAACTGTTCCCGGAACGTGGCTGTATGCCTTCTTGAAACGGGAATTTCTTCGTCTGTGTGTTTGAGGCTGAGCCGGTAGCCCAAAGCGTTGCCGCTGGCTTCAGTTACATTTTGCAGGTTTACGATAAATGCCCTGTGAACCCGAAGAATGGATGAAATTGACGCCAACTGCTCCTCAACACTGGTAATTGAAGACCGAACAGCTTTTTTCTGGACTGAATTTTTTCGATACAGGTAAAAGTTGACATAATTGCCGTCAGATTCCGCGTAGAGTAATTCTGACGGACGAAAACGAAGCTCATCCTTTTTCAGGGGAGTATCAATGGTGACGGGCTGCTCGTCATCTGCTATCTGTGCAAAATCAGCATATTGAGTGAGCTTTGACTGAAACAGAACCTGAATGTTGAGTGCCGTAAAGAACAAAAACGGAACGGCGCCGATCAGATATGTCAACCGCAATGAATCAAGAAAAGTGGTTAAGTTCCACCGGGCAGAGGGGTCTTCAATAACAAACCCGAATAAATAGATGGCTATGCTGAGCCCGGTTAAAATCAAAAAAATGGCCAGTAGTTCCTTCAGGATGGTCCATGATTTTCCTGAACCGAAAAAACCTGAGTGTCTGAGCAGTTTAATCAAAACAAACAGAAAACAAGCGGCCATCAGTGAGTAGACAGCCATGGTGAGTTCATAACCGAAAAACCGGCTGGGAAAAGTGCCGTAAGGCCGGTATAGCATCAAAAAAACAAAAAAGACCATCCCGGCGATGACCGACCCCGTTTTGGGATTTTTGAGAATATAATTTTTCGGGAACTGCTTTCTCAGCAGGGATAATAATTTATTTGCCATCGGTTTGATCATCAAATATTCAACAGAATAAGTTAGTTAAAACCGGATATCTGATGAAATTTCAGGATAAAAAATGTTTTCAGTGCATGCAGATATTTTAATGCGGGCTTGATATAAAATCTTTGAATTTGGTGATGTAAAAGTGTTAAAGTTCAAAAAAAGGGCGTCATCCCGCACCTGATGCGGCATCTCCAGCCGTTGATATAGGCAGGAGATGCCAGCCTGTCCCTATTGGGAGATCGGAGTCCGGCATGACGGAATTTATTTTAATGATTCCGTTCTTAAAATAGATTAGTTTAAAACCGGATAAAATTTTGAGATAAGTAAAAAAGTTTGACCAATAATTTATGAGTAACAAGATCAAAGGCCGATATCAAAAAATTCTGAACAGAATAGAAGCCGCTTGTAAACAAGCCGGCAGGGATTCTTCAGAAATTGTACTGGTAGCTGTGAGTAAAACCATGCCGGATGAGGATGTCCTGGAGCTGCTGGAAACCGGCCACAAACACATCGGAGAAAATCGCGCCAAAGCCCTTGAAGACCGTATGGAAGCCATCAAAGACGAGTCCGTTCAATGGCATTTTATCGGGAATCTTCAGACCAATAAAATCAAATATATGGCGCACAGGGTGAACTGGATTCAATCTGTGCATAAGAAAAAAGCGTTAAAGGAGATTGAAAAAAGAGCTGAAGCCGAAGGCAGGATGATCAATGTGCTGGTTCAGGTGAATATCAGCGGTGAAGGCCAGAAAAGCGGCTGCGAACCCGATCAATTAGAACCGATTTTGAAATATGGCCAAAAGCTGAAACATACCCGTGTGAAAGGGTTGATGGGAATGGCAACGCTGACAGAAGATCCCGAAAAAGTGAGGCCGGAATTCAGGCTTCTGAAAAAGCTGAGGGATGAGCATTTGCACCTGAATGCAGGGCCCGTGGAACTGGAGCACTTGTCGATGGGCATGACCAACGATCTTGAGGTGGCCATCGAAGAAGGCGCAACGATGGTACGCGTGGGAACAGCGATATTTGGTGAACGTAACTATTAAACTTTCAGAACGTTATAGATTTAGCTCAGACACAAATTATGGAATCATTATTTTTCGGACAGGGAGATAATGAGCCTGTGATTTTATATTTTAAAGACGGCTGATATTTTGATTTGGTATTCAGCCAGATCTGAATTTTAATTGAGCAGCATCAGACAGGATTAATTATGTCGGGAACTTTCATTGCAATCATCGTACTCGCAGCCATAATTGGCGGCTATTTGATTGACTATCAGAAAAATAAACTGAAATGGCAGTCAAAAAATAAAGAGAGTGATCAGGAGTTAAAAGAAATAGCAGATGAAATGAAGCGGATGAAAAAGAGAATTGAAAACCTGGAAGCTATTGTAGCTGACGAATCGTTCGAAAGAAGTGGTGCAGCAAGCGGTTCAAAAATTGATATTGAACTGGAAAATGAATCAATTCAAAAAGAAAACGAAGTGAAGGTTTCTCAACAGGCAAATAAAGTAAAGGGTGATTAAATATGTTGGATGGAGCAGATCCGAATGCCATTGTTTTTTTTGGCAGTATAGTATTAATTGTATTGGTTTCTATTGCAGGCAGTATCATTAAATCCTGGATAAAAGGCAGGTCGGGTAATTTGACCGAGAATCAGGAATTTCTGGCTGCATTGCGTGAGTTTAAAGAAAAAACAGACCAGCGTTTGACCCGCATTGAAAATGTTATTGATGATTTATCCGGAGAAAAAGCACTGAAAGAAAAACCACCGGTGGTTAAAGCTGCAAAACAGGAAAAAAGAAATTTGATAGATATAGAAATTGAAAACTACCCGGAAGAAACGGAATCAAAAGGAAAAGAAAAGCTAAAAAATATGCTGGATTAAGAATTATAAACGTTAATAAAAATTTAAGATTAGGTTAAAATGGGTGAAGACGTCTTTATCGTATCAATTGTATTTGGCAGCATTGTGTCTATCGTATTTTTAGCAATAGTAGGCAGCATTATTAAAGCATGGGTAAAAAAAGGTTCGGGTAATTTGACGGAAAATCAGCAGTTTTTGGCTGCACTGCGGGAGTTTAAAGAAAAAACAGACCGGCGCCTGGCAAACCTGGAAGCCATTGTGAGTGACGAACTGCCGGAAAAAATTGAATCCAAGAAAAAAGATGAGCCAAAAAAAGAAGAAAAAAGTGCTATTGAAATAGAAATTGAAAATGAAGCATCAAAAGAGGAGAGTAAACAGGGTGGAAAACTCAAAAATATGCTGAATCAATAGTGGTGGACTTTGGTTTATGTTATAAGCTAACAACCTGCATAAAGTGATGATGAGCAGAGAGACAACAATCAGCAAATTTAAAACCCCAAATAAAACGATCATTTATTTTTTATGAAACTGACAGCTCTTGAAATTAAACAGCAGCAATTTGAAAAATCTCTGCGCGGATATGATCCGGCCGAGGTACAATCGTACCTGAACCTTATTGCGAACGAGTGGGAACACATGGTGGGCAGAATTCGGGAGCTTGAAAACCAGCTTGATAAGATGAATAATAAGCTGATGCATTACGAACGAGTTGAAGAGGCGCTGCATGAAACCCTTCAGACCGCAAAAAATTCGGCCGAAGAGAAACTGAGCAGCGCAAGAAAAGAGGCAGAAAATATCACTGAAAAAGCAGAACTGCAGGCCGAAGCCATTATTCAGCAGTCTTATCAGCAGCGTCGCGAAATACGCCAGAATATTTTGCAGTTAATAGACCGCCGCGAAGAAATGATCCGGTCGGTAAAATCATACCTCGAAAATACAAGCGAGGCACTTCGGCAATTCAGCAAAGACGATCAGTCACTTTTTACACTGCCGGAGCAGGAATCAGATGAAAATTTTGAACAAAAAATCAAAAAGAGTAAATCGTCGGGGAAAAGTAAAAAAGAAGAAAACAACTTTTTAAAAAACGAACCTTCCCTTCCGGGATCAGAAAAAATTGACGATATTCTTGACGAAATAGATTAACTAACCAATCCATCACCGAATGTCTTTTGATTCTATAAAAACATTTCGAAAAGCCCGAAATGAAGCCCTTGAGTTTATTCAGTCAAAAACCAACCTCCGGCCAAACTATATGCTCATTTTGGGTACCGGGCTCGGCCAGCTTGCCGATGAAATGACTATTGAAACGGAAATTCCGTACGATGAAATTCCCCATTTCCCGGTTTCAACCGTTGAAAGTCATGCAGGAAAACTGCTGTTTGGCACGCTTGGCGGGAAAGAGGTTGTGGCCATGCAGGGGCGCTTTCACTACTACGAGGGCTACAGCATGCAGCAAATTGTATTTCCGGTTCGTGTGCTGAAAGCCAATGGAGCCGACACTCTTTTTGTGAGCAATGCATGCGGCGGGATGAACCCCCACTTTCGCCGCGGCGATATTATGCTGATAACCGATCACATCAACCTGCTTGGCGATAATCCGCTGATTGGCCCCAATGATGAAGAACTTGGCCCGCGTTTTCCCGATATGAGCGATCCGTACACGGAGCGATTCAGGGAAATTGCCCAGAATGTTGCACTCGAAAATGCCATTCCGATGCACCAGGGTGTATATGTAGCCGTGAGCGGGCCGATGCTCGAAACGAAAGCCGAATATCGGTTTTTGCGGCTGATTGGGGCTGATGTGGTAGGGATGAGCACTATTCCCGAAGTTACATCGGCCGTACACATGGGCATGGATGTGCTGGGGATATCCGTAATTACGGATGAATGCTTCCCTGATGCACTTGAGCCAGTAAATATTGATGACATTCTGGATGCCGCAGCAATGGCAGAACCAAAGATGACCAAAGTGATAATTGGTGTGCTCGAGAAGTTGTGAAAGCACAGTCAACTTTCACTGAATTTGAATAATAAAGATCGTATTTTTTGGTTGTAGAGTAACTGAACATATCTGTCAGACAACTTAACAGGTAAATATTTAGCAAATTACTGAATGAGCTCAGACGATTTTGAAAAAAACCCGATCTGGAACGAATTCCAGTGGGAGTCTCACCTCAACGAAATCGAAAAACGCAGCGAACAACTTCGCAAGTTTATCACATCCGATCCCAATGGCAATACGCCGCGATGGATAATTCTCTTGCAGGAGAGTATGGACGAACTGGATGCGGTTGAAGCATTCATTGAAGAGGAATTACTTCTTGATGAGGCCTATTTCCCTGAAGATGAGGATGATTGGGAAGACGACGAAGACGAATTCGAAGATGATGACTTTTTCTTTATGGATGATTCGTTTCCCTTCTACGATGAGGACGAATTCGAAGATGACGATGATTTTGAATACGGAGAGGAGTGGAAAGAACTGAGTAATGATTTTACTTTCTCCGATTACGGATCTATAGAAAATCTGGATATTTACCGAGAAGCGCGCGGATTTGCCGTAGATGTGCTGAAATGGGCAGAAACCATTCCGCCTCACCTTCAAACAAAACAGGTGAATGAATTTGTCATCAACGTGCTGAAAGTCAGTGCAAAGCTGGCAGGCGGTTACTCGTTTGGCTTTGAGCAGGAAGTGCTTGGCGGCAACATTGCTTACACGAAAAAAGCTCTCTACAGTGCAAACCACGCACTTAATTATCTGCAGAAAATGAAGCGTGAGCCGTTTATTGTGCCTTCGCTCTACTCAAAATTTCACAGTCGGCTGTTCGAAATCCGGAACGATATTGGCGTGTATGTTCAGGAACTGAGAGATCGCTTTCTGATGGGGATGGAATAATCACTTCACCCAGCGCTGATTAAACCTAAGCCTCCAATTCTGAGATCTTTTCTTTGATTACCGAGATCAGCATGTCGGCTTCGGCCAGATGAGTTCTTACCGATAGCACAGCCACCCGGAAATAAAAAATGCCGTCGATTTCTGTGGTTGACAGAAATACCCGGCCATCCTTCAATAATTCCTGATGCAGTTTGCGGTTCATTTCATTCGGGTTGCCGGATTTCGGTATCCACCGGAAAATGAAAATACTTAACTGCGGCTCTGATCCCGTTTCAATCTGCTTGATTTCACGGAACTGTCCCCAAAGATACAGGGCAAGAAGCAACTTCTCCTGCAGTGCACTCCTGAATATCTTCAGTCCATGTAATTTCAGCGGCAGCCACATCCTCATAGCGCGGAAATGTTTACTAAGCTCCGGGGAGATATCGGCGGGAGAATAAATCTGTTTTTCAGCACGGCTGTCTTGCATATAGTTGGCCGTGAAGCTGTGTGCTTCAGCGAGTTTATTCACATCTTTTACAATCAGTGCACCAATTCCGTAAGGCAGAAAAAGGCCTTTGTGCGGATCCAGAACAACCGAATCGCTCATTTCAACTCCCTTCATGGCGGCTTTGCCCTCCTTCACCATCAGAAAAAAACCGCCGTAAGCGGCGTCCACATGGAACCAAATGTTGTTCTTTTTTGCGATATGGCCTATTTCCGGGAGCGGATCAACAGCACCGGTGTCGGTTGAACCGGCAGAGGCTACAATCATAAACGGAATCAGGCCATCCCGGGCATCTTGCAGAATTTGATTTTCAAGAGCATCCGGTTTCATTCTGAACAGATCATCCATCTCAATGTACCGCCGTTGGCAGGTTCCAAGCCCTGCAATGTTCAAAGCACGATCAACGCAGTGATGGGTTTGGCGGGTCAGGTAAACAACCGAGTTTGAATAATCGGAAGGTGAAAGACCGGCATTATCACGCGCTGTAACTACGGCTGTGAGGTTTGCTATGCTGCCGCCCGAAGCAAGATAACCGCCTGAGGTTTTGCCATACCCGATCAAATTTGCCATCCAGTTGATGAGTCTCTGTTCGAGCAGAACCGCACCGGGCGAGGAGGAGTAAACGCTTGCGTAGCGGTTCGTAACCGCGGCAAGATAATCGCCAATAGCCGCAGTTTCCAGGCTGCTGCCAGGGATATAGCCGAAATTTCTGCCGGAAGGAACGTTCAAACCGGGTTCAAAAACCTGATGCTCCGCCGTCTGAAAAACCGTTTCTGCCGGTTCGCCGATTTCATCGAGAGGCTGCTCAAGAATGGCTTCAAGTTCTCGATCATCAAAAGGTTTGTAGGCAGGATTTTCATCAATGGATTCAAAAAAACGGTGAGATAGTGAAAGAGCCTGTTTCTGAAGTTCTTCTCTACCGGCGGCGTTCAGTTCAAGCCCGGATGCTTCAGCGGTCAGCCGATTGATGGTTTCTTTCATATAATTAGGGTTGCAATAATTTTTTTGAAGTGAAGATAGCCAAACATCACGGAGAATTGCAGGCTGTAATGTAAAATGGTTTGCACAATCTAACACTTTGATGAAGTACTGTGCGAATTTCCATAAATTGAGAAACCAATAATAACGCTAAGCTTTATAATGATGTTCCGAATTTTGATCTCAATTTTATTCTTGATCCTGTTTGCAGGAAATCCTACAAATTTGAGCGCCGCTGATGATGGTGACAAACCTCAAGAAGAAACCGAAATCAACAATACTGATTTTAAAATTGTAGGGTACGTTGCGGGATGGCACGAATGGAAAACCGGCCAGATTGATGCTAAAAAACTCACCCACATCAACTATGCATTCGCTGATATTACTGATGGAAAAGTAACTTCTTACCTGGATAATGATGAATACAATTTTCAGGTGCTCGATTCATTGAGAGAGGAAAATCCGGAGCTTAAAATGCTGATTTCTGTGGGCGGCTGGGCACGGTCTACCTATTTTTCGGATGCTGCACTGACTGAGGAATCCCGCGAAATATTTGCCCGCAGTGCGGTAAATTTTATGATAAAGTATAATCTTGATGGAGTGGATATAGACTGGGAATATCCCGGCCATCCCGGTGCGGGAAATGTGTTTCGTGCGGTGGATGGGCCAAATTTTACACTGATGCTGGAAGAACTACGCAGGCAGCTCGATGAACAGAGCCGGCTGGATGGCCGCGAAGACGATCCCTACCTGCTGACCATAGCAACCGGAGCCAGTAGAGGATTTTTGGAAAATACCGAAATGCACAAGGCGCACCAGTATCTCGATTTTATTAACCTGATGACATACGATTACCACACCGGAGGATCGCCGGTGGCAGGCCATCACACCAACCTTTATCCTTCGCAGAGCATACACTATACCAGGGGTTCGGCAGATGAATCCGTGCAATGGAATATCGATGCGGGCATCCCGTCAGAAAAATTAATTCTGGGTGTGGCATTTTATGGACGGTACTGGACCGATGTGCGCCCCGAAGATAACGGCCTTTACCAGTATGCTCCCGGCAGTGACCGCGGTTCAGCAGGCTTTGATGAATTGAGAGATCATTACATCAACAAAAACGGGTTTACGCGCTACTGGGATGCGGAAGCAAAGGCGCCCTGGATTTGGAACCCGGATACAAAAACCTTTATCTCGTACGATGATGAAGAATCCATGCGCCATAAAATGCATTACATAAAAGCACGGGGACTGGGCGGGGCTATGTTCTGGGAGTACAGCAATAATCTTGGAGAAGAACTACTGAATGTGCTGTATCATGAGCTTCGTGAATAACCGAGCAGACTGTTTTCGAAAACCGAATTAAATTTTTAACAACGAACTTAAATTAAGAAATAAATGGATTTGTTAACCGAGCCAGCCGAATATGTATTTGTAGGTAATGAAATTTGGCGAATTGCAGTACTCATTATCATCATTGCACTGGCACTGTTTTTTGGGAAAATTTCAAAATTCTTTCTGGGCCGTCTGAAGCCGAAATTTGAAGAGCGGGGCAAAAGGCTGCTTGCTGTTGCGGCAGAATCGGCGTCCATGTCGATAACGTTTCTGTTTTTTGCCTTTGGCTTGAGACTGGCTATCTCTTTCTTGATCGTTCCTGAAGGCTTTCAAAGCTTGTTGTTCACAACGCTCGAATTGTTGATTGTGCTTGCCATCGGTCATTTTGCCTACCGGCAGATTGATGTTCTGGATGCCTGGCTGAAAGGGTTTGCCAGGGAAGATTCGGTCAATATAGATGATATGCTCATTCCCATTGTGGGCAAATCAATCCGGGTGGCTGTAGTGATTTTAATAATCCTGCAGGCTGCTCAAACACTGAGCGATCAGCCCATCACAAGTATTCTTGCGGGTATCGGTATTGGCGGCCTCGCACTCGGCCTTGCCGCACAGGATACAATCCGCAATTTTTTCGGTTCTCTGATGATTTTCGCGGACAAACCGTTTAACGTGGGTGAGCTTATTAATCTGGACGATAAACTGGGGGTGATTACCGAGGTTGGTGTACGTACCACAAAAATCAAAACGCTGGATGGCCACATGCTAACTGTGCCGAATGGCAACCTCGCAAACATGACCATCCACAACATCGGCAAGCGGCCGTTTATCCGCAGGGTGTTTGATGTAACCATCACCTACGATACACCACCGGAAAAAGTAGACCGGGCCGTGGAAATTTTAAAGGAGATATTAGACAACCATGAGGGAATGAATGAAGATTTCCCGCCACGGGTATATTTTGATGATTTGAATGCCGATTCGTTAAACCTGAAGTGCTTTTACTGGTACCACCCGCCTGACTTTTGGCAATATATGGAGTTTACGGAGTGGGTGAATCGCGAAGTATTTTCCCGGTTTAATAAAGAGGGGATTGATTTTGCCTTTCCCACACAAACGATTCACCTGGCAGGCGATAAAAAGAGGCCTCTTGATGTTGGTTTAAAAAGTCTGGACGATGATGCAAAATTTAGTGATAAATAAAACATTAATTTTTTTTAAAATTAAAAAGAAAGCGCTAATTTGAATACTACATATTGATTATATTAGTGTTTAAGAGATTTTTGTTTTACATGTAATTAATCTGATTGGGT
>SLPZ01000099.1 GCA_007131725.1 Balneolaceae bacterium | reverse complement strand
TCAATCACCCCGATTTTTACGATGGGATTCTTCTCACCCACTTTGGGATATGGAATGTCGGTGTACTCGGGATACTGGCCTTCGAAATCCGTGGAGACAAAGCGCTTTACGTGGCGTTCGTCGCTCTGCCAGTAGGCAATATAGCGGCTGTCGTGCGACCATTTCCAGGCCTGCACCTGGCCAAACTCTTCTTCATATACCCACCCGAATCGTCCGTTGTAGAAATTCTCTTTGGCGTCAAAAGTGAGCTGTGTTTCTTCCGCATCATCCAGGTCAAACAGGTACATTTCGCCGTCGCGGTGATAGGCCACTTTTTGTCCGTCGGGTGAGAGTTCGGCCGTAAAAGCATCAGAAACTAAAAGTTCGAGTGTTTCATTTTCTATGGAATAATAGTAATAGTCTGATATGCCTGAATAGCGATAAACCGGGGAAAAATTGGATTGAAAAACAAGATACCTGAAATCATCCGACCACTGGAACGATCTGAAGCTGAATGTCTGGTCATCATCAGGAAAAGTAAAATCCGTACTGCGGAAAATCAGTTCCTCTTCATCATCAGCCGGACTGTAAACCCTGATTTCATTACTGTCTGTTGCGGGATTATGCTCCATGTAAGAAAAACGGTCACCGCCCTCAATCCAGGTAACATTCTGCGGTCCTCGATCCCCGATTAACTGGCCGGCCGAAAATAAGGCGTGCTGCAGGCTTTGGTATTCTTGAAGGTCTTGCGCTTCAGGTGATCGAAACATCAAAAGAAAACCGCACAGGATAAAAAACAGCTTTATGCGAAATCCAACATTTTGCATAGTAAAAAACACTTTAGAGCTAATATTGATGAGAACTGAACATTCAATATACTGTGATTTAGATATAATATCTTTTGTTTTGTATCGGCAATTTCACCCAACCCCTCGTCTGACTGCATCCTCGTCTGACCGTTGCAGTTTCGGTCTGACGAATGAACCACCCATAATCCCGCCATCAACAAAATAATCCAACAATTAGAAAAGTGGTCATCAGGGGTTAGAATGGGTAAGAGAATCCAGCTCTTTTCGAAATGTTGTTTTTATCCGCCTGTAATCCCAAATGATTAATGCCAAATAAAAAAGAGTAAAAACAAAAGTAAACAACAGATTTGGCAGTTTGATAGATTCCTGAACGTAGAAAAATGTATATGCCTCTGAAAAAATCCCAAGCAGAAACAGATAAAGAACGGTCGTCCACATCACATACTTCATAAAGTCTCGCAATGCCTGCTCAAAAGGTTTTTTCTGTTCATTGTTCAGTTTCAGAACTTCATTTTTGTATGAAAAGTTATAATGCTCAATGCCAATAGAAACGAATCGCCACATCAGTGTGACGAGAATAGCTGCTGTGACCGTCAATATCAGGGGAGTGAGGAGCCAGTATCCCCATGTTTTATCAACCATGCGGGTGTGCCGGCCAGATAAATCGAAGTGAATGGGAAACTGATCGGGAAAAATTGGAAATAGTACAAATACAAGTATCCAATAGATCACAAATGTCAGAATCGCCGAGACGGACATTAACCGGTTTTTCTTTTTAAAACTGATCATGGTGCTACATTCCTTTCAAGAGCCTCAATCCGTTTAACACCACCAAAAGCGTACTGCCTTCATGGCCGATGACTCCGAGTGTAAGTGGCAGATCAATCAAAAATACACCAGCCAGCAGCATGCCGATGACAGCCAGGCTGAAGATGATATTTTGCCAGACTACTTTTTTCGATTTTCGGGATAGCGCCAGCAGATAGGGAAGCCTTGATAAATCATCGCCCATCAGAACAATATCGGCGGTCTCGAGTGCCACATCGGTGCCGGCAGCTCCCATCGCAATACCAAGGTGGCTGGTGGCCAGTGCAGGGGCATCGTTCACACCATCGCCCACCATAGCTACTGTTCCTTTTTGTTTCAGTTTATCAACAATTTCCACTTTCTGTTCTGGAAGCAATCCTGCATAAATATCTTCGTCTTTAATCCCAAGATCATCCGCTACGGCACGGGCTACTTCAGGGTTGTCGCCGGTCAGCATCACAATATTTTTGATGCCCAGTTTTCTTAGGTCTTCGATGCACTTTTTGCTCTGCGGGCGGACTTTATCCGCCAGTGAAATAAGCCCGGCCGGGATGCCGTCATCCGAAACAAAAATCACTGTTTTGCCTTCTTTCTGTAACTCTGCTTCTTTCTCCTTCAGAATTTCCGGCCATTCCTGGTACGAATCTTCAAAAAGGTTTGAATTACCAACCCTCACCTTCATCCCGTTTAACGAAGCCACCACACCTTTTCCGGGTACGGCATTCATATTCTCCACCCGCCGGGGTTCAATTCCCAACTGTCCGGCTTTCTCCCTGATTGCCGCTGCAAGATGATGCTCGGAATGCTGCTCGCATCCGGCCGCAATTTCCATCAATCCGTTTATCTGACCGGGATCATCATTGAACGCGCCTGAATCAGAATCAAACCTCAAAATATCCACTACCTGGGGGCGGCCGGGTGTGAGCGTACCGGTTTTATCGAATGCGATGGTATCAATCTCAACCGTTTGTTCCACATATGCACCGCCTTTGAAGAGAATGCCGTTTCGGGCTCCGTTGGCAATCGCTGAAATAATGGAAGCCGGCGTGCTGATGATGAGGGCGCACGGCGAGGCAACCACCAAAACAGTGATAGCCCGATAAAATGTACTGTCAAAATCGTGGCCGAAAAGCAGCCAGGGAATAAAAATTAACAGAACAACCACACCGATAACACTTACAGCGTAACGCGGTTCAAATGCATCGAGAAAGTGCTGGGTTTTTGCCTTATTTTTTTGCGCTTTTTCAACCAGCTCAATAATCTTCGCAAGCGTTGTATCTTTTGAAGTTTTTGTGACTTTTACCTCAATTACACCATTTTCATTAATGGTAGCCGCAAAGACAGTATCACCACTCTCTTTGGAAACCGGCACACTTTCCCCGGTAATTGCTGCCTGGTCAACCGTTGTTTGCCCTGTAATGACTTTGCCGTCCACCGGAATGTGTTCTCCGGGTTTTACAATGACTACATCCCCCACATCAATTCTGTCTACAGGAACCACTTCTTCGGTGCCGTCTGCCCGTTTTCTAATCGCTTGTTTTGGCCTTAATTGCAGTAAAGAGTGAATGGCTTTCCGGCTCTTATCGAGCGCAAACCCTTCGAGCGCACCACTCAAAGAAAAGAGAAACAACAGGATGGCACCTTCCACCCATTGCCCGAGAATGGCTGCTCCGATGGCAGCCGAAATCATCAAAAAGTCGATATTCAGTTCCTTTTGCCGAAGGTGGTTCCAGGTTTCGGTAAACCCATAATAACCGCCTGTGGCATAAGACAGTAGGTAAAAACCGATGGCTATAGACTCCGGAAGAACGGGAGTGAACTGAGCCAATGCCCCGATTGCGAGAGAAACAGCGCAAATGGCTGTCAGCCAGATTACTGCAGGTCCATGCTGATGATGACTACCCATGAATTAAACCATTAATTAAACATTTACCGATAAAATGATGGGATCATCCACTTTTCTGGAGACAGCATTTACAAGTCTTTCGGCCTGTTCGCGGGAAGGAGCTTCCGAGTAGATGCGAAGCACCGGCTCGGTTCCCGACTGCCTCACGAGCAGCCATGATTCGTCTTCCATGATGTGTTTCACACCATCGGTAAAATCCCATTCAGATACTTTTAAACCGGCAATCTCGGTGAGATGTTTACCACGGCAGAACGCTGACATGGCTTCCTTTTTCCGATTTTCGGTTAGAATATCATTTCGATAATAGTGATGCGGGCCAAATTCATCAAACAGCTCTTGTACCAGTTCGCTCAATTTTTTTCCGGATTTTACCATCATTTCTGCTATCAGTAGACCGATATAAATTCCGTCGCGTTCCGGCAAATGGCCTTTTACGGCAAGGCCGCCAGACTCCTCCCCTCCGGCCAAAACATCACCCTCAATAATTTTATGCGCCACATATTTGAAACCGATTGGGGTGATTTCGATCGGAAGGCCATATTTCTTTGCCTGTTTATTGAGCATATCCGTGGTTGAAAATGTTTTAACGATGGTTCCGGACATTTTCTTTTCGGTGTAAAGGTATTTCACGAGCAGGCTCAGAATCAAATGAGAACTCACAAATTGCCCGTTTTCGTCCAGCATGGTGATGCGGTCGGCATCGCCATCGTTGGCAATTCCGATATGACAATTATTTTTGGGAATTAAAGCAGCAAGTTCCGAAAGGTTCTCCTCAACAGGCTCGGGCGCCCGGCCTCCAAACAATGGATTACGCTCGCTGTGAATTTCATACACCTGATCCCCCAGCAGTCGTTTGATGTAACCCGACCCGGCGCCATACATCGGGTCGTGGGCTATCCGGATTCCGCTTTTGCGTATTGCATCCAGGTCCACATTTTCGGCAACTTTCTCCAGGTATCCTTTACCCAGTCCGAGTTCACGAATCAGGCCTGCTTTCAAAAAATCTTCATACGATTTGGTAAGCGGGGCATCATCCACCTCATCAAGCTGAGCCTCTACAGCCGATATGTGTTCCGGCCCGGCCGAGCCCCCATACGGCGCTTTGATCTTGAAGCCGTTATACTCCGGTGGGTTGTGGCTGGCTGTGATTGCAATTCCCACCGCATCAAAATGTTTGGCTGCCCAGCTTACCGCGGGAGTGGGGACAATCGAATCAGAAATCCTGACCGGTACCTCCATAGATGCAAAAACCGTCGCTGCATGTTCGGCAAACTCACGGCTCAAAAAACGTGCATCATAACCAATTATCACACCGTTTTTTGTGATGTTTTCCTTCCGGATCCAAAGAGCGGTGGCACATGCAACTTTTTTTAAATTATTGAAGGTGTACTCTTTTGCGATGACTGCCCGCCAGCCGTCTGTACCAAATTTGATCTTATTCATACTAAAATTTGCTGCTTATGATTATTAAAATATCTGTTGATTAAAAGAAACAGGAATTTGCTTCCAGGGTATAAAACGGGGAATAATTGAATAGACTTACTATTCTGACTAAATAGTTTTAACTAACTTTCAAAGTACAATAAGATACTGATTAATTCTATGAATAGGCGGGAATCAATCTTTGTTTCATCGCCTGAATAACTAATCAATACGGGGCTCAAATAAGATGAAAAAAATATACCTCTCATTATTGATTTTTTTTCTAACGGGTTCAGGCCTGTTAGCACAAAGCCAGGAACCCCTGGCTGATCAACTAACAGAAATGTTAAAGAGCGAAGCTTTTAATCTCAGCCTTTTGGTACAGACCGAAGCTGTAATATCTTTTAAAGATGATAATTTTAACGGCGGCAGAGCTTTTGGCCTGGGTGCCACCCGGCTTGATTTCAGCGGACGGATTGATGAAAACTATAACTATAAATTTCAGGTTGATTTTACCCGGGCCAGGCCGCTGATTGATACCAGGATCGGTTATCATGCGTCTGACCAGTTCCGCATTATAACAGGCCTTACGAAACCTGCACTGAGCCGTGAATTAGACCCAAGCCCCGCCAATACTGATTTCATCGACCGGGCAAGGCTGGTGGGTGCCATGATGAACTCAAGGGAAGTTGGAGTTTCTTTTCTGGGTGACATCGGAAATGTTTACTACAATGTTGGAATGTACAACGGTACCGGGCTTTCCCTCGCTAACGATAACCGGTTTATGTACACTGCGAGGCTCTCCGTTGGCTCAGAAACAGATAATGGTTCATTTCTTGCAGGTTTTAACGGAGCCGTTAATCAGACCCGAAACGAACAGGTTGGCAATACAGGCTTGGTTTCTGAGGGCGACAGAGTGCTGTACGGAGCATTTATCGAATATGACAGCCGGCCAATCTTCGGTACACTCGAGTTTATGCAAACCCGTTTCGATGCCCGGAATTTTGGAGGAGACAAAGAAACAATCACCGGATTTTATGCTACCATAGGTACCAACGTTTCTGATAAATCCCAGTTACTGGCAAGATGGGATCAGCTCTCTTTTGATTTGCGGGATGATACATCCGACCTCTTTGTATTCGGCTGGAACTACCAGGCAACCAGCCTGATCAGTTTCCAGGTAAATTTACTGGCCCAATTTGATGAAGATGATGATGGAAGATACGGGCTGGCCGGATTGTTTCAGTTTCATTTCTGAGAATAATAAGCCGTAAAAAAATAGCCGGATGTTCAGAAACATCCGGCTTTACATGAAATCCTGATGATTGTATCAATCGTCAGAATCCTAACCCTGAGTGAAATATAACAGATCTCTGATATTCTTAAAATAAAAAATGAGATTAAGCGTACTCAAAATGTCAGCTCAGGATATCTAATTACTGCCTGGCTGTTGTATCTGGATGGAAAAGCTCGTAGCTTTAAAGTCTTGTCAATTTGCGAAGCTAATTAAGAAAGGGCCCGTAGCTCAGTTGGTCAGAGCAGTCGACTCATAATCGATTGGTCGCAGGTTCAAGTCCTGCCGGGCCCACTTTTTTCTCACCTCTAAAAAATACCCAAAAATCGCCTTAAAAAGCACTTAAACGGCTATTTTTGATTTACACCATGCAATTCTTGCCGGTTTTTTAAAATTAAGTATTTTCACTTTTGCACATTTTTTACGTATTTATTGGGT
>SLPZ01000260.1 GCA_007131725.1 Balneolaceae bacterium | reverse complement strand
GGTATCCCAAAAAGTGGCCGGTTGATATCCACAATCAAAGTCAGGGAATCATAACCTTTTCGTTATTAAAGGAATACTCAGATGAGTACCTGCCTTATGCAGAAAAAATAGCTGAATGGACAATTGAAAATATGCAGGCAAAAAATGGGCGGTTTTATTATCAAAAATGGCCTTTAGTTACCAGTAAGGTGCCATACATGCGTTGGAATCAGGGATGGATGATGGTTGCCTTATCCACATTATTGGCTAATAATGGTTTACGCAAATGAGAATTCTCATCGACATCGGCCACCCTGCCCACGTACATTACTTCCGCAATTTTTATCAGGAGATGACAAAAAATGGACATCAGTTTCTTATCACGGCCCGAAAAAAAGAAGTTAGCCATGACCTGCTCATTGCATACAATATTCCGTTTATTGACCGGGGAAAAGGCAGCCAATCGATGATTGGGAAACTGGCCTATCTTCCTAAAGGAGATGCCATACTGTTCAGAGAGGCAAAAAAATTTAATCCTGATCTGTTTATGAGTTTTTCATCTCCTTATGCAGCCCAGGTATCATCCATACTTCGAAAGCCACATATCGCGTTTGATGATACTGAGCATGCCAGGCTCGGGAGGTTATTATACAGCCCCTTTACTGATGTGGTTCTCAGCCCCTCATCTTATAAAGGCAAGAGAAGTACCAAACAGGTTTTTTTTAACGGATACCTTGAACTCTGTTATCTGCATCCGAACCGATTTAAACCGTCAGCAACCATACGAGACGAACTGAACCTCGAAAAGGAAGAGCGCTTTGTACTGCTGCGGTTTGTCTCCTGGCAAGCCACGCACGATACCGGCCACAGCGGCATCAGCCTTGAGAATAAACGCAGAGTTGTAAGGGAGTTTTCAAAATATTCCAAAGTGTTTATCTCGTCTGAAGAAGAGCTACCTGATGATCTTAAACCACACCGCCTGGCAATTTCTCCTGAACAGATACATGATGTTATTAATGAGGCAGGTCTTGTTTTTGGTGAGAGCGCAACAATGGCTTCCGAGGCCGCCGTATTGGGGACACCTGCCATCTACCTGGATGATGATGGCAGGGGCTACACCGACGACCTGGAAAAAAGTTACGGATTAGTTTTTAATTACACGGAGTCACTACAAGACCAGGAACGGGCCATCCGAAAAGGAACAGAGATACTGTCAGATACTGGAATCAATAAAAAGTTTGAAGAGAGGCGCCAAAAGATGCTCTCCGAGAAGATCGATGTAACACAGTTTTTGATCGATTTTGTGGAGGAGTACATGGAGGGAAGGGAAAAGTGAAAAGGGGCATGATCTGTCACGAATTTTGCATTTTGCAATATGCAACGCCTCTTTGTGGGGGCTGTTGAACTGTTTAGTTTTCTGCTGCGCAGAATGTTGAACTTTGAGGTTGTTTTGGAGTTATGGGCAGAATTCCTGAAAATTCGTAAGTTGTTAACCTCACAAGATGTCAACCAGACACATTATTTGGGTAAGTACCAGATTATTTTACCCAGCTTCAAAAAATCACCCACAAAAATGCCTGTAGAACCTTAAAATATTAATGGCATAATACCTGCACCCTTTTTAATTTCATTGAATGTTTAGCCGAAAAGTACATCTGCAATTTTTGGGTATTCTTATTCTTTTGGTAATTACGATGCACATTGTGCAACCTGAAGAACTATCGGCACAGGGAAATCTTTATTCGGGAGACGGCCATGAATATTATTACCGAATTCTCCAGGTTGCGGGCGTGTCTGATGAATCTGCTTCTTTTTTACTTCGTCCTTTTCATCAAACCAAGCCCGTTACCGGTAGTCATCCATGGAGACAGGATCTGTTTGAGGCCGAAGAGAATGAAAACTATATACCCGCCGCCTACGGCACACTACACTTCCATGAGCCGGTTCTGTTTCAGTCGGTCAACACGTCACTGCCCAGGGGAAATAATGACGGGGCGATCTGGCAGGGAAAAGGGTATAACACTGCGTTTACTGCCGGAGCTGAATATACACTGGGCCCGCTATATGTTCAATTCCGGCCGATTATGGGAATGGCACAGAACCGGGAGTTTGATTTGGGGCCTCACCCGGTTTCAAGAATTCGTTCAGAAAATGTAACAACAGAGGCGGGTGAATTTTCATATCGCTATTTTGATCAAAGAAGTTCGATTGATTATGTAGTACGTTTTGGTGATCAAACACACAACTGGTTTGACTTAGGTGACAGCTCTGTAGAACTGCGATACAGCGGTTTACGCCTTGCGCTGTCGAAACAGCGAATCTGGACCGGTCCGGCTGTACATACCTCTCTGCAGTTTGGCTATAGTGCTCCGGGGTTCAGACATATTACCCTTGGCACCTACCGCCCCCTGGAGTCTCCCATCGGTTCTTTTGAGTTTGCATACATTTTTGGGAAACAGAAAAAGTCGGATTATTTTGATCGCGATAACCAGGCAGACCTGGATCAGTCTATAAACTCTCTGTTTGTTACATATGCACCCCGGTTTATCCCCGGCCTGTCAGTCGGTGCATTGAGAACATTTATTCATCAGTATCCAGTGTCATTTTCAGAATATCGATGGCAGGCTTCAAAAATATATGAAGCGTTTGTCCGAACGGGTCTTGGCACTCCCGGTAGCCCTGACGGTGGTGATCCAGACAACCAGATTGCTTCGGTTTTTTTAAGGTGGGTGCATCCGCCGGCCGGGGTTGAGATCTATGCAGAATATGGCAGAAACGACCATAATGCAGACCTTCGGGATTTCAGGCAGCAGCCCAACCATCACCGGGCATATACTGTGGGGATGATCAAAACCCATCCGCTGCCTGAAAACAGGCTGCTGGCGATTGGGATGGAAATTACCCAGCAAGAGGCGATGAGAACAACGCTGACAAGAGGAAATAATCTGCTTGGTGGTTGGTATACACATGGCCGTCAGGTATTGGGTTTTGCTAACCGCGGCCAGATCATGGGAACCGGTTATGGGCCGGGGGTGAATATGCAGAAGATACGTGGAGATCTTTTCGACCCGCGCGGCAGTGTCTCGTTTAAACTGGCCCGGATTACTTACCACAATTCCAGAACTGACCAGTTTTTCGAATTCATTGAAGAAGCGAATGAGAAAGATGTAACAAGAACAGACGTACGAAACATTGAGCTGATGGCCGGGGCCGAGGTAACCGCTTTCCTGGAATATGGGATTGAGCTGTCAGCCGCCCTGGAGCAGAGTTTTATCCTGAACCACCACAACCTCAGCGGCAACGATGTGACAAACACACGCTTTGAGCTTGTATTAAGAAAGCAAATACGGGGATGGAAACGATGAGAAGGTATTTTATTATTATTAACCTGTTTACAGTCCTGTTATTCGGTTTGGGGTTAGGTAACGTTTTTGCACAAACCGATCTTGAGCGCATTTCCGTATCGGAGCGAGCAGACGGCCTGGGTTATGTACTGCGTTATCATCTCTCCCAACCGGTGGATTCGGTGCAGCTTGCACGCCGGGATGCTGAAACCATCCAGATGATACTCTACTCGGGCCACATTACTACAGACAACTATCACTATACAGGCGGTGATGAGCTGATTCGAAGCGTGCAGTTATACGATCTGCCCGTTGGTTTAGGGGTGGAAGTCACTCTTTTGGAAAACCGGTATTATTCAGTCGAAACCTACCCTGATCAGAACATGCGGGATATTTTATTGGCATTTGAAAGGGTAACGGCCGATGAGGTTGCCGGGTCAGTGGCAGACGCAGGGGGCAGGGATCTCTTTATCCCGCAGGAACCGGAACAGGTGGAAGAAACAGAAACGGACCCCGAATTAACGGACCCGCCGGAAGAACCTGAACCGGAGGCTGCAGAAGATGAACCGGCTGACCGAGATACTGCAGGGTTTACAGATTGGGCTTGGGAGCAATTTTTTGAAAAGGAGTACCGAAGCAGTGAACTGCAGACATTAATGCCCGGCGACCCGATGGAATTTTACATACGCTCGGTATATGCCGCACATTCAACCGGTCCGGGTTCCTCGTATTTGCTGCGCCCCGCCTCAATGGATCTTTATACCGGAGGTCTGGTACAGGGGGAGGCGCATCCGTGGTCAGGCCATCCCTTTTTCAGCAACCTGGAAACAGATGACATTTCGGCACCGTTTCGCCTGTTTAAACAGGAACTCTACTTTTCCCATAACCATAAACGTCCGCATGGATTTAACGACGGGGCATTGTGGCAGGGCAGGGGATTCAATATGATGTTTACCACGGGTGTGAGTTTGCAATACGGGCCATTCCGTGGCGTATTCAGGCCTGTTTTTATCCACTCCGAAAACCGGGATTTTGATTTATCGAACGACCCCCGGTTTCCCGGCATATCTCCTTTTGGCATGGCCCTGACCCATGCAGATATCCCGCAGCGTTTTGGGGAAACCGATATCACGTCATTCGACCCGGGGGATTCCTTTGTGGAATTTGCCTATTCCGGGTTTTCAGCGGGCCTTTCGAACCAGCGGATCTGGACCGGTCCGGCCGTTCACAACCCTCTGATGTTCAGTACCAATGCCCCCGGTTTTACACATCTGTATGCGGGAACAAGCCGGCCGGCATCGGTTCCGGGCGGCCGCCTCGAGGGGAGAATGTTCTGGGGAAGTTTAAGGGAGTCGGACTATTTTGATGAAGAATCGTGGAACGACCGCAGGTTTTTGACCGGCCTTGTGGTGAGCTACTCACCGGATTTTCTGCCGGGCCTGCATGCGGGGTTCACCCGGGTGGGGTATTCTTATTATGGCAGCGGGCCAGCGTTCTCCGACCTGTTTATGCCATTTCGGCTTTCCCCGTCCAAACCCGACCCGGAAGAAGCAGATCCTGAGGAGGTAACCTTTATCAAGGGTTCGTTTTTCCTGCGATGGGCTTATCCCCGTGTCGGTTTTGAGGTGTATACGGAATGGGGGCGGAATGATGACCGCAGGGAAATACGCGACCTGTTTACTGAGCCTGAGTTAAACCGGGGATATGTGCTGGGGGTTATACAGAGGATTCCAGCAGGCCGCTATGGTATGGTTGTGCTGAACGGGGAAATAACAAATCTTGAAAACTCAAGTGTGACAGCGCAGTACCGGGATACCAATATCTGGTACACCAATGAAATCATACAACAGGGATTTACGCACAAAGGGCAGGTTTTGGGGGCCGGTATCGGACCCGGTTCGAGCACGCAGGTGGCAACGGCATCCTTTTATCACAAATACGGGATGGCCGGCATCTCCCTGGCCCGTATAGCCATGCATTACGACCGTCTCTTCACAAACAGGGAATACTATCACAGCACCCTGCCGAGAGACTGGATGACTATTCGACTTATTCATGAAGTTGAAATTCGTCATGGCTTTCACGGGGTTCTCTTTCTTCCGGGCAATATGGAGCTGCAAATGGACCTTTATACGGGAAATATTGAAAATCGACATAACGATTTTGATCGTCCGCGACCCGGAAGCAGAGAAGATAATATCTATTTTGATGAGAGAAATGTTCATGTATCCTTTACCTTACGCTACCAGTTAGACGGTTTTTTGAGGTAGTGAGGTGTGGGTGCGCGCTGTCGCGTGTTGAATTGTTGAGTATTCCGCCTTGCGGAATGTTGAATTGATGAACTGATGGATTGAGGGATAGATTTGGAATTTTGGGCAGAATAAAAAATCTTACAGTTAATCAGTTCAACAATCATCACCCTTAAATCCTGCAACGCCCGGAGGTCTTGCAGACGCTTCGGGGTTGCTCTTGCGTTTCTACCAGTATCACAATCAACTGGCGAAGTATGACTAATTAAAATATATTGGTAGTTTGTTTCACATATACAGCTTTAATTATGAAAGATTTTGACCGAATACAATTTTCTCCACAAATTATGGGTGGAAAACCTTCAATCCGGGGGATGAGAATATCTGTTGGTGCTGTAGTTGGTTTAGTGGCATCCGGTTATTCAACAGACAAAATACTTGAATTGTATCCTTATCTTGAAAAAGAGGATATCAGGCAGGCACTTGAATATGCTGCATGGAGAGCGGATGAAATGGAGCAACCACTGGATCCTGCATGAAATTTTTGATTGATATGAATTTATCACCTGAATGGGTGTCCACATTCCAAAAAAATGGATATCAGGCTGCACATTGGACATCTGTGGGTGCTGTTAATGCATCTGACCGGGAAATTATGAATTTTGCAGTGGAAAATGATTGGATCATATTTACCCATGATCTCGATTTTGGTGATATCCTGGCTGCTACCGGCGGGGAAAGCCCAAGTGTAATACAAGCACGGATTAATGATACTACTCCTGAGGTATTAGGTCCTTATTTGTTTAAAGCCATTGAGCAATTCAAAAATAAACTTGAAAGAGGGTCTTTGATAACAATTGTCCCAGGAAAAATGAGAGCACGGATTCTGCCTTTAATAAATCGTTGAAGTATTGAGCACTCTTCGCCTGTCGATTGCAGTTTAGCAGCTGACGAATGGTAGTGTATTGGTTTTTTGGTTGAACAGGAGAAATAATAAACAGACAAACATATATATGGCCTCCAATGTCAATAGGCAATATTCTTTCCTGGCAAAAAAGGTTTCTTTTCTGTTTGAGAAACTCGAATTCGTTTCGTGGGCTTTGTACTACTGAGAGTTTTTCAAT
>SLPZ01000110.1 GCA_007131725.1 Balneolaceae bacterium | reverse complement strand
TCTGCCAATTTTCATCATTTTGAACCATACCATTTTCGATCTCCATAAAAGAAGATAAAAAATCAAAAGAATATATCAAATATTATATTGATATAATAATACTTTTATGTTAGCGAATATGCCCCTCTCCCCCCACCATTCGTCTGACCGGCTCAAGCGGCCTGGCGAGGAAAGGGTGGCGAATTTCTTTAAAGGAAGTTCTTCTTAAAGAAAGTGCAGTATCAAAAGAAGATTTCTTCCGCTAAAAAACCTGCCCAAACCAGACAACTATTCCTCAAATCGGCTCTTGGCGTCTTCCATCTCATTGCCGCCTTCGTGGTGTACAGCAAAATTAAATCCGGGCTGTACAGCATAGCCGCCATATTCACCATCTTTATTTACAGCAATAAATCCGGCCTGCATATCTTCGATGTTTTCGTAATTTTTCTTGATCAGCCTTGCAACGGCTTCTTCACAAGCTTCCTGCGGCGAGTGTCCCTGGCGCATCAGTTCCACTACCAGAAAACTTCCTGAAACTTTGATGATTGTCTCTCCCATACCGGTTGCTGTGGCAGCCCCGACTTCATCATCCACATAGAGGCCGGCCCCGATGATGGGACTGTCTCCAACCCTCCCGTGCATTTTAAATGCCAGTCCGCTTGTAGTACAAGAACCGGCCAGGTTTCCATCCGCATCTACTCCTACCATCCCAATCGTGTCGTGGTTTTCGATGTTGATGATGGGCCGATATTCAGCTTCATCAAGCCATTCTTCCCACGCCTTTTCAGATTCGGGATGCAGCACTTCCTCCTCAAGCGGCATTCCCTCGGCGATGGCAAACTGCCTGGCGCCCTCTCCGGCAAGCATTACGTGCGGGGTTTTTTCCATCACTTTTCGGGCCAGTGTGATGGGATGCTTGATCTGTCTCACAAAACAGACCGAACCGCAATCGCCATTTCCCTTCATGATGGATGCATCCAGGGTAACGATGCCTTCACGATCGGGGTATCCGTAAAGCCCCACGGTACGGCTGGCAGGATCGGCTTCGGTTACTTTCACCCCTTCTTCAACAGCATCCAGAATAGAACCGGTGGTGTGTAAAACATCCCACGCCTTTTCATTGGCAGCAATGCCATGGTTCCAAGTTGAAATAATCAGCGGCCTTCTGCCCGATGGCTGATCCATTTTTTTGATTTTGCCGAGCCCTTTTTGCAGAGCAGTCGGCAGCAACAGGGTTGACGATAAAACGGAATGTTTGAGAAACGATCTTCTGGTTGTCATAAGTTAATCTGTGAAGTTCAATGAAATTTCTTAAAAATAGATGATTTATTTTCTGATTCCACTCCATGACGGATGAAACCGGTTCCAAAATTTTTATAAATCACAAAAACATAAATTAAACCAATAGGTTTGTTATGCTTTTTCCATTTTTTTACATTTATCGGCTAATTCTTTTCCATTTGCATCAATAATTTGTGCAGATTACAAATTTTCTATTACTAAATCATTACATAATGACATACATTTTAAAATCACTCCCCGCCTTTCTGCTTGTTTTCTTTCTGGTTATGGGTTGCAGTACCACTGAAACCGTTACAGAAGATCCCGAAGCAGATACAGAAACTCCAGAGCGACCGCGGTTCGGCCCGCAGAATAACAATGATCAGATCAAACCATTTTCTGAGGTCATATCAGAAGATGCAGAAAAAGATGAGGGGCTTTTTAATGTTTATAAAGAAGACTCCAAATATTATTACGAAATTCCCGATTCACTTCTCGGCCGTGAAATGCTGATGGTTTCGCGAATTGCCCGAACCGCCGATGGAATTAACTACGGTGGCATGAGAAGCAACACACAAGTTCTTCGCTGGGAAAAACGAGACGACAACGTACTGCTGAGACGTGTTTCTTTCACCAACACAGCCAGTGATTCACTTCCGGTTTTTGAAGCAGTGCAAAATTCAAACTTTGAACCCATTCTCGCCTCTTTCAACATTGAGGCGTTTAACGAAGACACCACCGGATCTGTAATTGATGTCACAAATTTCTTTACATCCGATGTTCCCGCACTCGGCCTTCCACAGGGACAACGAACCCAATTTCAGGTAAGACGGGTTGATCCTAACCGAACATTTATTGAGTCCATCCGCAGCTTTCCGAAAAATGTAGAAGCCCGCCACCTGCTTACTTACGAAGCACAAAATCCGCCTTCTAATTCAGACGCTAACACCATTTCGCTGGAGATTAACCACAGCATGATTTTGATGCCCGATGAGCCGATGCAGCGAAGACGGCCCGATGCACGGGTAGGATTTTTTACTGCCAACCAGGTTGATTACGGCACTGAGGAACATCGCGCAAAACCCGTTCGGCACGTTACCCGCTGGGAGCTTATCCCAAAAGACAAAGAGGCCTATCTCCGTGGAGAACTGGTAGAACCGAAAAATCCGATTGTTTTCCACATTGATCCGGCTACACCCGAAGAGTGGAGAAAATGGCTGATTAAAGGTGTTGACGACTGGCAAGTGGCTTTTGAGGAAGCCGGGTTCAAAAATGCCATCTACGGCAAAATGGCGCCCACTCCGGAAGAAGACCCCGATTTCAGCCTTGAGGATATCCGCTATCCCAGCATCCGCTATTTTGCATCACCTATTCAGAATGCATTTGGCCCGCATGTTCACGATCCACGGTCCGGGCAAATTATGACTTCTGCCATCGGGTGGTATCACAATGTGATGCGCCTGCTCCGAAACTGGTACTTTGTGCAAACCGCAGCGGCAAACCCCGAGGCGCGTGCTACACAGTTTGATGATGATGTGATGGGAGAACTGATCAGGTTTGTTTCCGCTCACGAAGTTGGCCATACACTCGGCCTTCCTCACAATTTTGGTTCCAGTTACGCTGTACCGGTTGATTCACTCCGGTCGCCCACATATACCGACAATCACGGAACCGCTCCATCTATTATGGATTATGCCCGTTTTAACTACATTGCCCAGCCGGGTGATGGTGTGACCAACTTTTTCCCGAGAATCGGAGAGTACGACAAATGGGCCATAAAATGGGCCTATACATGGTTTGGCGATATGCCTCTCGAAGAGCAGGAAAAAATTCTGCACGAATGGACAACCGAACGGGCTGATGATCACCGCTATTTTTATGGACGGCAAACCATCAACCCAATCGACCCGCGCTCAAACCGCGAGGATTTGGGAGATGATGCCATGAAAGCCAGTTATTATGGACTGAAAAATCTCGAAGTCATCACAGAAAATATGATCGACTGGATTCGTGCAGATGGTGAAGATTTTTCTGAACTCTCCGAGCTGTATGAGCAAATTGTCGTCCAGTGGAGCCGATATATGAGTCATGTTGTGCCATACGTGGGCGGTGTTTACGAAACCGACAAAACGTTCGACCAGGATGGCGTTGTGTTTGAACCGGTTGAGGCTTACCGTCAAAAAGAGGCGATGGATTTTCTCGCCGAATATGCCTTCAGTGATCCATCCTGGGTTATGAACAATGAAATTCTCGGCAGAATCAACCAGGGCGATTTTGTTGATAATTACCGGCAGAGACAGGTTACTGTACTTGAAAGCCTGCTGGAGCCATCCCGGCTCGCACGTCTGATTGAGTATGACTACCGCGGAGTGGATACCTACTCGCCATTTGAATTTATGGACGATCTGCGAGAATCGATCTGGAGTGAACTCTCCGGCAGCTCATCGGTTTCTGTGTACAGAAGAAACCTGCAGCGCGCCTATGTGGAGAGAATGGAACACCTGATGACCGAAGAACTACCCTCCGTGTCTGCACAATTCAGGCAATTTTTGGGCATGACCCAGGTAAATGTCAGCCAGTCCGATATCCGGCCTATTGTCAGAGAACAGCTCGAAACTCTTCAGGCCGATCTGAACCGCCAAAATTCGCGCGACCGCGCAACCCGAATTCACTACAACGATCTTGAACGTCGCATCGACAATATTTTGAACCCTAACTAACCGGGCTCTCAATTTTAAAAAGCCGCTTTGTTCTGCAAGGCGGCTTTTTTTATTTACATTTTTGAGAGCTCCCTACTTTTGTTTCGAAATCATTCTGCAATTTTCGTTCCCCCATCACATCAATAACAAACAGTGCCATACTTTCCTGTTTTCATCAAGTGGCATAAAATTGATATGTTACAACAGATAAACATCAGATAGTTATTTTAAAATATCCTGAACAAATCACTTTTAAAACCATTGCATCCGTTGAACTTTTAAAATTCATCTGTTCATCATTTTAACTCTGCATTTTAAATGCATAAATCAATTCAAAAGCTAATTTAAATCCAAATTATGACCGACTTTTATGCCGCCGTTTTTGGCGCCGGCCCATCCGGCCTCTCCATTGCCAATGCCCTTGCAAAAAAAGGAAAATCCGTTTTGCTGATCGACCCATATGTCTCTGAAAATGCTCCCGGTGCTCCCGCCGGACTGGTGAATCCCGCAACCGGACGCCGTGCAAGGCTGAGCTGGAGAAGCCGGGAATGTTTTGATGCGTTGAACCCTCTTTTAGATGAACTGGAAAAATTTGCTGATAATGATGCAGAACCCTTGATCTCACGCAGCGGAGTGATCCGGCCGGCAATAGATGAAAAACTGGCCGATAATTTTCTGGAATCACTCGAAAAATATGACTGGCCTGAAGAGTGGATTCGCTGGATGGGGCCCGACGAAGTGACGGAGTTTAACCCCGAAATTGCCCCTAATCACGGTGCCCTGTTTCTGAACAATGGTTTTACTGTTTTTGCCGATCGCTATCTAAATACCTATCGCAAATATTTAAGAGTCAAATTAGGAGTTGAGTCCCGATATGAAGAAGGCAGCTATCAGTACGAAAATAACTCCGGAACATTCTCAATCTCTTTACAGGAAGAGCAGTTTTCTGCAGAGCATGTTATCATTGCCGCCGGTTTTAATGCACCCCGGTTTGAAGACTGGGAGTACCTTCCGCTGCACCTGGTAAAGGGGCAAATAGTTCATTTTGAAGCCGACAGAAAATTGAACTGGGATCATGCCGTTTCATCCATGGGATATGCCCTGCGGCGCGGTAACAGAGAACTTGTTGTGGGATCGACTTACGAACACAATTTTGAGGGGCTTGACACTACCGATGATGCCTACCGGCGAATTTCCGAAAAACTGGAAAACATGCTGCCCAATATTGCAAAGCGGGTAAAAAAAATATGGCAGGTTGCCGGCATCCGTGTCACCACTCCCAATAAACTTCCTGTTATCGGGCGCCACCGGGAGATCGACAACCTGTGCATTTATACTGCGATGGGATCTAAAGGATTGCTTTTCTCCGAATACACAGCATCACTGCTGGCAGGCCATATCCTTGATGACACTCCCATACCCGAAGAACTTGGAACAGACAGGTTTCATGAATAATTTGTCGGCTGACGAGTGCAGTTCTCGTCTGCCGACTTAATATTTGTTCTGGATAAAAACTTTGGTGCTGGTACAAGCAGCCTGTACTGAGCCTGTCCCCGCGGGACTTTTTTCCACCCGATTTGGTTAATTGTAATGACAATTGGCACGAACGGGACAGGCTGTTTGCTTCATTTCATTTGCAAGATTGGCACAAACGGGACCCCAAAAACGGGGCAGGCTGTTTGCGCCATTTCTAGGCAGGCTGTTTGCGCTATTTCTATTTCGATTCAATTTGCCCGGAAACTGGCTTTCAGATTCAAAAAAGGATAACTTTACCTTTTAATCTTTTTATGTTGATCTGAGTTAAAAATGGCGATTTCAAACATTGTGGAACTGATGGCACCTGCAGGCAATTGGGCCTGTCTGAATGCTGCGTTGCAGGCCGGGGCCGGGTCTGTCTATTTTGGTGTGGAGCAGTTAAATATGCGGTCCCGCTCCTCCAATAACTTTACTCTTGAAGATCTTTCTGAAATCGGGCGAATCTGCCGTGATCACGATGTAAAAACCTACCTCACACTCAATACGGTTTTGTATGATGAAGATCTGCCTCTGATGAAAACCATCATCAAGGAAGCCAAAAAAGCCGGGATTTCGGCAATCATTGCTGCAGACCAGGCGGCCATCATGTATGCCCGAAAACAGGGAGTGAATGTGCATATTTCCACCCAGGCAAACATCACCAATATCGAAATGGTGGAGTTTTACAGCCAATTTTCGGATGTGATGGTTCTGGCTCGTGAACTGAATCTTAAACAGGTGGCTGCTATCACAAAAGCCATCAAAAAACGCAAAATTACCGGCCCATCCGGCAATTTGGTAAAAATTGAAGTGTTTGTGCATGGCGCCCTTTTCATGGCCGTTTCGGGCAAGTGTTATCTCAGTCTTCATACCTACAACAGGTCGGCCAACCGGGGAGAGTGCAATCAGAATTGCAGGCATGCTTACCAGGTAACCAGCGATGACGGCACCGAACTGGAGATCGACAACAAATACATCATGTCGCCAAAAGATCTGTGCACACTGCCGTTTCTGGATGAGATTCTGGATGCGAGTGTTTCTGTACTCAAAATTGAAGGCCGCGGGCGGTCTCCAGAATATGTAAAAACGGTGACCAGAACTTACCGGGAAGCGATCGAAGCTATTGCCCGGCAGAACTTCACACAAGAAAATGTGGAAAAATGGATGGAACACCTCAAAGAGGTTTATAACCGTGGTTTTTGGGACGGTTATTACCTGGGCAGAAAACTGGGCGAATGGAGCAGTGTGC